>JAJRTM010000395.1 GCA_024278285.1 Planctomycetota bacterium | reverse complement strand
TTATTAAACAAAATGTCGTGTTCAGTATGTTTTCACTGTTTTGAAACAGGCCTTTTCAGACGTTTCGTTACATTAAACCATGTTCAAAGCTAACTTAAAGCGAATAACGCGACTTCGGAAATAATAAATCAACAAGCCCGTTAACCCCCTGGTTACTCTGCTGTCACTGTGGTCGCTGTCAATCTACACCCGAAATTTACCAGGGTCAGGATGGAAAGCCTGACCTACTTTTCCTAACGCCTATACCTGTGGCATGATGTTTTCAGGCGAAGGATTTTTTCAGCATGGCCAGGCTTTTGGGGATCGCGGTTCTCGGGTTTTCTTTCCCTTCGAATTCAAGCGAAACATAACCGCGATAGTTGTGCTTTCGCAGCAGTTGGGCGATGCGGGGGTAATCGAGATCGAGCGTGTACCACAAGCCGCCGCCGTAGTAGGTTTTGGCCTGCACGAGCACCGCATCATCCGCCATGATTTCGAGACGATCGTACGGATCTTCCAGAAAGTTGCCGGTGTCGAGTGTCGTTTTCAGCCAGGGCGATTTGATTGCATTGACAATTCTCATCACGCCTTCGGGAGTGCGTCCCAGTCCCCAGTGATTTTCCAGTCCCAGCGTGACGCCACACTTTTCCGCTGTTGGCAGGGAATCGCTGAGCCCCTCAATAACCCAGGCGAAAGCGTCTTCTTCGGTGTATCCCTTGATGGGTGATTCGATGCCACGATGAGCCATCAGGTCATCGAAGTTTTTGCTCGTCCCCCAGGTTCCCGTGTTGACTCGCATGGTCGGAATACCAAGTTTGTAAGCCAGTTCAATAGAACGAATTGTCTTTTCGGTATTCCGTTTACGGATTTCAGCATTCGGATTCACCCAACCTTGATGTGTCGAGAATCCACATAAATCGAGCCCGTTCACAAAAGCCCGTTGTTTGATTTTTTGTAACGTTGCGTTATCGGTACCGGTCATCTGACGTTCCAGAATTTCGAATCCATCGAAACCCCATTCTGCAGCCAGATCGATACAGGTTTCCAGAGACCTTAAATCTTTATTTCTGAATTGCCAAAATGAATAGGAGGAAACAGCGAACTGCGGCTGACGTCTCGGTTGTGGCTTAGTCGGGGTTTCTTCAGCAAACAAAGACCGTCCCAAAGCGGATGCAGAAACAGTAGCAGCCAATGCCTGGAGCAGTTTTCGTCGATTAAGAGATTTCATTCTTCACCTGCATTTTTATATTTGTCTGAAAAACGAACTGACTGCGTAATATACCAGTTCAACTATAATATTTGGGACATCCTGAATATTACTGTAACGTTTCTTTAGCCGGAATGCTCAGCGGGAGTTGATATTTTTGCACGAAATGATATGACAGACTCTCCATGAAACAATATTTGTTTGCGAAAGATATTTTGATGCAAAGAACGAACAGTCAGGCACAAATCGAAAAAGCCCGCCGCTTTATTCCGGGGGGCGTGAACTCACCCGCTCGAGCATTCGGGGGAGTTGGTGGCGATCCGGTTGTTATTGATCGTGGCGAAGGAGCCCGGCTTTACGATATCGACGGGAACGAGTACATCGATTACATCGGTTCGTGGGGGCCACATATTCTAGGGCATCGGCACCCGGCGGTGATTGACGCGATCGAACAGGCGTTAAAAAAGGGGACCAGTTTCGGCGCACCGACTGAAATGGAAACCGAAATGGCAGAGCTGCTTTGCGAGGCGGTTGCTTCACTGGAAAAAGTTCGCATGGTGAACTCCGGCACCGAAGCAACCATGTCCGCCATTCGTGTCGCTCGCGGTTATACCGGGCGGGATGTCGTCATCAAATTCGCAGGCTGTTATCATGGGCATGTCGATTCACTTCTTGTGCAGGCGGGAAGTGGTGCGCTCACGCTCGGCGTTCCTTCCAGTCCGGGAATTCCGCAAGGCTGTACCAAAGATACAATCGTTCTGGAATACAATAACGTCGAACAACTTCAAGAAGCTTTTGAAGAACGTGGTTCTGAAATCGCGTGTATCATCCTTGAACCGGTCGTCGGGAATATGGGAACGGTCATTCCTGATGATGCGTTTTTGCAGGCGACTCGAATTCTTTGTACCGCGCATGATTCCGTTTTGATTTTCGATGAGGTCATGACCGGCTTTCGTGTTGCTTATGGCGGGGCTCAACAACGTTTGAATGTGACGCCGGATATGACAACACTCGGTAAAATAATCGGTGGCGGAATGCCAGTCGGTGCGTATGGCGGACGGGCGGATATTATGAATGTCGTTTCTCCGGCAGGACCGGTTTATCAGGCGGGAACACTTTCCGGCAACCCGGTCGCGATGGCAAGCGGCTTGGCCACGCTGAAAGTTCTTCGCGATGAGAACCCGTATCCAAAACTCGAACAACTCAGCGAGAAACTGGCACACGGTTTAAGTGAAGCGGCAACAAAAGCAGGGCTGCCACACCAGATGGCACAAATCGGCAGCATGATGACGTTGTTCTTCAACGAACATCCGGTGAGAGACTTTTCGGTTTCGAGTAAAAACGATACAAAGCGATTCGCAAAATACTTCCACGGCATGCTAGATAAAGGCATCTACCTGCCGTGTAGCCAGTACGAAGCAATGTTCGTTTCTGCCGCACATACCGAAGACGACATCAATCAGACAATTCAAATTGCAGAAGAAGTGCTGGCAAATCTGAATTAAATAAAATAAGGTTTCTCGTTTCGGATTTTACGATCAAAGCAGTGTCGCCTTCACGTTCGAAGGATCCTTGTGATACCGTTTTGTATTTCATAAGCAGTCATGGTAACCGGGTAGCCCGACCGCTTTTAGCGGTTGGGTTGCGTAGCAACAAGATGTACGCGCCATGTGAGTTCCATCGTGATTGGAAGTACAAATGAAATCGAATGCACATGGCGCAATCATCTTGTGCCTGAAGGCACCCAACCACTAAAGTGGTCGGG
>JAJRTM010000394.1 GCA_024278285.1 Planctomycetota bacterium | reverse complement strand
TCAGACAAAGATTCATCCTGTTGCCGGGCGCATAAAAGACGGACACCGGTTGAAACCCCGGCATCCGTTATACTACTTTTTGATGAATCATCAAACACAAACACCGTGCAGAAATGTAACACAGTTCAGAACTGTGATTCCACCAGTTCTGCCTGTAACGATGTTACTTGCTGCTGGCAGTGGCAGGAACAATCCAGACTTTGACTTCAGAGGCGATGCTCTCGTGCAGTTTCAACTTGACCGTGTACATGCCAAGCTCTTTCAATGGACCTTCCAGGAAAATATGCTCTGGTTGAACATTGTACCCGGCTTCGATAAGAGCTTTGCTGATATCACCAGCAAGGATGGAACCGTACAAGTGCCCTTCGGAGTTTGCATTTGCATCCAAAGTAACAGAGTATTTGCCAACTTCGTCTGCAAGTTTCTTGGCGTTGCCTTTGCGCTTCTTGTTCAACTCAACCAAGGCAGCACGGTGATCTTCGACTGCTTTTTTATTCTCTTCAGTCGCGATTGTTGCCAATCCTTGAGGAAGAAGATAATTCCTCGCAAAGCCGGGCTTCACCCGTACAATCTGTCCCTGTTTCCCAAGATTGGAGACATTTTCGGCGAGCATTAATTCGACCGCTCCCTTGGTACGAGGGGAGTAAACTGTTTTACGTTGAACCTGACGAACCATTATTCCACCTTCAAAACTATAAAATCGCAAAACGATAAAACTATTCGATGCCCGTAATCAGAGCGTATTGAATGATATGAACTTGAGTTGAATGACTATTCCACTAAAACGGAACATCTTCTCCCGGTGGGCTGTCGTAGAATGAATCGACAGGTGAGGGAGGCATTTCGTTTGAGGCGGCTGGCGGCTCAGAAGATCCACCAGATTGTTGGTGCTGAGGTTGTTGTTGCGGTGCTGAAGATTGCTGAGGAGATTGTTGAGGCTGCTGTTGTGAGCCACCTTGATTACCGCCGCCGCCGCCACCGCCATCACCTCGTGAACCAAGCATTTGCATACTGTCGCAGACAACCCGTAACTTGCTCCGCTTGTCTCCGGTTGTTTTATCCTGCCACTGGTCAAGTTGCAGGCGACCTTCGATTAAAACGGGGCGTCCTTTGGAAAGATATTCTCCAGCGACTTCGGCAGTGCGTCCCCACAAAGTGATATCAACAAAAGTTGTTTCTTCTTTGCGAGTATTTGATTGTTTATCGAACCACTGATGACTCACGGCAAGGCCAATTTCACAAACGGCTTTACCGTTGGAAATATAACGAACTTGCGGGTCACGGGTCAGATTCCCCACAAGGATTACTCGATTATAACTGGCCATTGCACAACTCCCACATCCTGTAGAACATGTAAGGGAATAAATTCCCCTGTCCTGTTTAATGAAACTCGAATTCGAGACTTCGACTTAATTCGAGACGGTTGTTTCCTCGGTGCTGGTATTTTCTGCGGTCGTTTCACTTTCCGCAGCAACCTTGCCTTTGGTCGCTTCTTCGCCTTTGCCGGTTTCTTCGCTTTTGCCCGCTTCTTCACCTTCTTCAGATGCCGGGGCTGCTTCAGGCTCTGTCAATGCGGCAGCCATCAAGTCGAATAATTGATCTGGCGGCAAAATGCAAAGGTGTCGTAAAACAACATCACTTAGTTTGCACAAGCGTTGCAGCTTTTGGACATTTCCGCTATCTGCTTTGGCGTAAACCAAATAGTGCAGCCCTTTGCGGTGTCCTTCAATTTCGTAAGCCAGTTTGCCATCCATCCACGGACGTGCAGCAACGACTTCTGCGCCAATTTTATCTAAGATGACATTAACAGCATCGGTAACGCCATTTGGATCGGTTGCATATTTTCCGCTATCAAGCAGAAACATGATTTCATAATTACGAAGTGCCAACTTCCATCTCCCCATCAAAACCCACGCCGAGAATTTCCTCTGCAATGGATGCTTCAGTTTCAAACAAAATATCAGTAAACGCAGCGACTCAGCACAGCGTAAAAATAGTCTCACAAGAATGATTTCAAACAAGCCAGAGCGTAAGACTAACATTCTGGCAGATTATTACAATTATCAACGCCAAATTTAGACTGAAATCGCCTATTAATCTGGTGAGAGCCCGAATTTCAGACCAGTCAACAAAAAACAGTGTTATTTGTTGACATTAAATCGATTCATGGCAGGCTCAATTCCTTCTTTTACCCAGGCTTCAAGCCCATCTGCCGCCTGTTGGACCGCATGAGCCATTTCTTCCTGATCCTCTTTTCCTGTTTTTTGAAGAACATAACTGGAAGTATCCATTTTCCCGTTAGCACGCCCGATGCCAACTCTCAATCGCGGAACCTCTTCAGTTCCAAGATGATTGATGATGTCTTTTAATCCTTTTTGCCCCCCGGAAGAACCACTGGCCCGAAACCGAAGTTTTCCGGGTGGAAGATTGAGGTCATCGCAGACAACAATTATCTGATCAACCGGCAGTTTGTAAAATCGAACCAGTGAACCGACCGAACGTCCACTTAAATTCATGTAAGTCTGCGGAGCGACAAGAAGTGTTTTCTCGCCGTTGAGATTGATTTCCCTGATTTCCGCCTCGTGTGCCAAGGTAGACAAACTAGCCTGATGGCGTGTTGCCAGCTCTTTAAGGACATCAAAGCCGATATTGTGCCTGGTTCCCTGGTACCGCCTCCCAGGATTTCCAAGACCAACAATCACTCTCATAAAAAAACTCTGTCGCATAAATTTACGAAGAAACATTCACTAAAGGAACCTCTCAAGGTTACTCAGCAGCAGGTGTTGCTTCGCCCTCGGCTGCCTCTTCTTCTTCCAGTTCGACGCCTTTTTTAGGAATCACAACGTGAATCAATACTTCCCCTGGTGGAAGAGATGTGGTTACTTCAGGAGGAAGTTCCAAGTCACTGACGTGAATACTTTCCCCCAGTTCCAAAGCACCAATACGGACTTCAATTTTATCTGGAAGGCGAATAACGGGGCAATCAACAGGAATTGAATGCCGGGTCTGTTCAAGAATACCACCGCCAATAACTCCTGGCGATGTCCCTTTCAAGGAAAGGGCAACTTCTACATGAACGCGTTCGTCAGCATCGACTCGCAGTAAATCAAAGTGCTGGATGTATTTTGAAAAAGTATCCCACTGGACATCCTGAATAATCGCTTTTTCCTGCTTGCCGTCCAATTCGAAATCAACCACTTTATGACCAGTTTTCAAAATTGGAATTAAAACGTCGTTATTAATGGAAAACGCAATCGAATCTTGCTTGTGACCGTAGATGTTCCCCGGAGTCCGACCAGTTTTTCTCAGCTTACGTGCCGCCGATGTTCCTGCACTCGTTCGAGGTTCTGCTACTAATTTGGGATCGTTTGACATAATTCTTACTCTTAAAGTTAATGATCGGGCAGGGAAAACATCCTACCCTCGCCTGTTTATATTTGACGTATCTTATTCCAACAAATAGAGATACGGATATTCTCGAAGCCGTAAGTGGATTCCATGAAAGGAAATACCACACGGAAATGTGCTCAAGTGTTCATACCGGCCCACCTGAAAACGCAGGGATTAACAATCCCCTTCCTGCCAAGTGGTTTTTTAACAAGCCAGCAAGCATAAGCAGCAACAGGATTTGGTTCAAGCCTACTCCCCACAGAATCACCCTGTTTTTCAAACTGATCATTCGTGACCAGCTTGAAAATTGGCAAAATATAACGGATCTGCCTGATTGTACGATTTACTGTTGCGAACTATTGAAACGGGGGCAGATCAATAAGGTACTGATCTTCACCTATTCGCTCATAAGAGATAACATTCACATTGATGACTGTCAGCAAGATCGCATCTTGTTAGAAAATTGCGTAAGACGCAAGGAAATATTCCGATTGTAGTATACGAGGTAAAGATGTCTGTTCTTTGCGAAAGACTTAAAATTAAGCAGGTCGTACTCTGTCGCAGTTTGAACCTGGGACTGGTCTGTTTGCTCATAGTGCTGATTTTCAATGAAACCTGCTCAGCACAACGTCGTCCCAAACCTCCACGGCGGAGTTTTCCTCGCATCAATAAAATAATTCCGATGCAACCTTTACCGATCCCGATTCCACCCCCGGTTTTTGCTCCTTTGTCTCCCGGCAGTTTTTTGGGGAGCCCTGCCGTAACAGAGTTACCGGTCGATCAAAATGCAATCATGGGATTGATGCAGGGAGATTTACGTTTTGAAATCACTGAAATTTTTCTGCAAAAGTTTTTGAACAGAAAGCAGCAAGATTCAGGAGCGGTCCAGGATTTCATTCTCGGAGCACAGGTGACTGGTCAGCAGACAACGCTTTCGAATGTCTCCATCGATTGCTTGCCCTCTCGTAGTGGAGCGAGATTTAATTTTGAAATTCAGGGGACCGTACAAACCTCAACAACCGCATTTACTCCCCGAGCCACGATCGCCCAGCAGGGAAACAGCCAGTTCCGTGCCACCAAGCCCGTTTTATTTGATGGTTCGAAATTGCTAACCAAAAAAGCAACTTTACTGGTGATGCCAAACCAAAAGGTGCTGGGGGCACAAACTCGCCATTCTCGAATGCCCTTACTGGGACCGCTTGCCAATCAGATCGCTCTTGGGGCCGCGATCGCGCACACGCCGCAAAGCAATTTAATCGCAGGGCAAAAACTGATACGGAAGCTGCAACCACGAATCGATACACAAACCGATCAAAACTTGAAGCTGGTCAACAAAACATTGAAGGAAAAAGTATGGGATCGTCTGGAACAAATAAAGATGGTTCCCGTGAGGCAATCAGCCTTCTCAACAGATAAAAAACTTTACAGCGATTTTCAGTTTTCATCGCAGCCAGTCAAGCAATCTATTCCCAAAGAGATCGTTAATGACGATGTCTCCCTTTCCATACACGAACAGTTTTTTGTTGGCTTGCTTGCAAATCACAAACTTGCCGGCAAACGTATTTCTCTTAATAAAATAGTCGAACAATCAAATATCATCCTGCAACTGGTTGACGCCAGCTTTATCGATAATCCCAACAAGTTACCTATTGAAGTCCATATCACTTATGCGGAAAAAACGCCGCTGACAATCAGTTTTCAGAATAACCAGATTGAACTTATCTTTCGAGGAAAGTTTCAACTTCAAAACTTACCTGTCACAGAAACACAACGAGTCCGGCTCACTTTCAACACGCAACTTAACGAAACAGAGTTGGTTGTCAGCTCTGATGTTATTGACGTGCGCGAAGAACTTCCCGATGGCACGTTGGCGGAGCCCGGTTTTACTCAACGGGCATTCGTGACTCAGTTTGAAACGCTGCTGCGAACAGTACACATCCAACGTGAAAACCTGGTTCCGGTTCACCTGAGTGAAGCAGGTGTGACGAGCATCGCGGTGCGACTGAAGCAACTAAACGTGAACGCAAACTGGCTGCAACTTTCCTGGGATATCGCCAGGCAAAAAAGCGAACCATTCTCTCCCACCTTAGCCCAGCCCGTTTCTCCTGCTCAAGTCTTACCATTAGAAACTTCGCCGGCAGAACAAATCCCGCTGAAATTTCCAGAGCAGATCATCAATCCCTAATCCGGATAAACCGGAACAGGTTGTAGCTACACTCGCCAGAGTGTGGACAAATTGCCAACCCGATTTCCACCGTCTGACGACGGTAGCTACAATATATAATCCTGCTACTTTTGCGAGCAGCATTTCATTGATAAAATGCTAACCAGTCACGCAGTAGCCGGGCTGAGCACTACCTGCAAATTCCATTCAGAATTCATCAAGCAGTTCGCCATCGTGACGGTTTCCCAGATGAGAGAATGTCTCTACATCCATATTTTCGGAGAGAAACCGAACAGAACCATCACCAAGAAGAAACTGTGCCCCTCCGGTATGAAAACTGGCAAATCCACCCGTTGCCTTGGGGTCTTCAGGTTCCCAGTCATCTGGAAGCATGCTGTGATCTCGATCAGCTTTGCTTCCGGGAGCATTTATTGAGGAATGCCCTAGTTTTGCTGACTCTCCTGCGTATCGTAATGTTGCTCGTGAACCAGAAACCCAGCCGAGTTCATGCCCGCCGTAGACTTTTTCTCCAGCCATCAGTGTATGAGAAAGCCCATCGGTGACATCGTGAGCAGAGATTGCTCGATTCAACACAAAGATGCCATTGTTATCGGTATCAATGGGAGCCTCTTTGGAATGATGTACCCCGGCATAAGAGGTATTTGCCACTCTAACCGATTCACCAGATTCCTCATCAGTCACATCGAAATAACCAGGAAGCGGCACAGAAGGACACATTGACCATCTTGGCATATACGCAGCGACTTCTTTATTAGCGGGATCGTAAGCTCCTTTGGTGAAATCGAATTTATCGAAAGCAACACCGTCGTCCATGTGAGGCAGAATGCGGACCATCCAACCGACGTGGTACCCTTTGCGTTCGTTAATAATCGGACCGGTGGCGTTTGCGGTGCCGAGCGGGAATGTTTCCCATTGATGTTCGTAGTTGATAATCGCAATACCTAACTGCATCAGATTGTTTTTGCAACTCGACCGCCGAGCCGCTTCTCGCGTCTGCTGAACCGCAGGAAGCAGTAGCGCCACGAGGATTGCGATGATCGCAATCACGACGAGCAGTTCGATGAGTGTGAACGCATGGCGACATTTCCGTTCACTCTTTTCGGTTTGACTGTTTCCGGTTAATAAGTGGGGGACATTTCGTTTCATTTATTCTCTCCTGTCATGGAATGTTTATAATATAGTTTATCAGTTTGTAGGGTGCGTCGTGACGCACCTTTGCAGTACGAATGGCACGCCACAAAACGTGGTGCGTTGCAACGCACCCTACAATAAACGGTTCATTTCACTTCAATTGTTTTGGTTATTTTCTGTAGTCTGTTGTTATTCTGAATAATACTTCCCTGCACGGTAATGATTGTTTTATTGTTTTTCTTTGAAACATCAATTTTCACCTGCCCGTTTTGTTTCAAGCTCCACTGGTCCGGCGATATCTCCCAGGTTTCTTTGGTGTAAGAATCTTGCTGGTGATATTGATTCAACGCATGGCTCATCGCATCGTCGGTTAGTATCTGTAATTGCAGTCTCTGGGAATGATGTGTCGTTTGCCGGGAAAGAATCGTGGTTGCTTTCACCAGGTTAATCAACATCGCAGAGGCAACCAGCAAGCATAAAATGACGGTCACCAGGACAATTCCCTGCCGACTGGCTCGAATAGAAGGGGCGAAATGTTTCATCGGCTCTCTCCTTTCTTCATCGTGGCGAATCTTCCCGCTTCTGCTTTTATTGTCAAACTGCGAAATGTTTTCCGTTCGTTTTTTGATCTCGCTGCAATCCGTGTCGGCATTTCAATTTGCAATGTCACCATCTTCGAAGCGTCATCTTTGTGCCACGAGGCTTGCGAATTTTTCGGGAACCAGTAACTCTCCTGCTGTTTCTTTTTATCGTTGTCCTCTCGCCAGATGCGATCATCTTTCCAGCGATAGGTAATGCCCTCAGCAAGATGCAGAGAATGATCCTCGGCATCGATCTTAATCTGGTCCCAGTTGTGCGAATGAATATCGTTTCTCAAATCGGTTGCCAGCGAATGGGTGACTTGCATCTTGCGAGCCTCTGCTGAAAAAGTTCGCTCGGTTTTCAAACAGAAAGAAAGAATACTCACCAAGATCGTCATCACAAACCCCATTAGTGAGATCACCACGACCATCTCGATTAACGTATAGCCACGGCGAGAGGGAATTGTTATCCGATTGTTGCAGGAAAAACGCTTCATGATGCCTCCTTCGCGACCGGCGTAAATGTAAGCCAGGTCGATAGTTTCACCGCAGTGAGTGTCTCTTTTTGATGAACAGGTCGTAGTTCCAGATCGACCCGCAGCGGTTGCCCCGTTTTAATCGGCGGGTATTTTTGAAGTGTCAGATTGTATTTATCGGTATCAATCTGTTTTTTTAATGTTTTGCTGATCGCATCGATATCTTCCAGTTGTGTTGCCGTGAATGTATGCAGTTCTTCGATAAGATTCGCAGCCGTTTGTTGCAGAAATGTTTGTTTTTCGATCCGCCGCTGCATGGTCCCCAATTGATTAAAAAGTGGCACAATATAACTGACCATCATCCCCAAAAGGAGTAACGCAATAATCATCTCCGTAATGCCAAAACCATCTCGGCGATTACGATTTTGTGAACAGGTTGAAGAATAAAAGTATTTCATCAGTATATCTTTAATTTCGTAGGATGGTGTGCTTGCACCTGTTGTTTATACATAAGTATTTTCAGACAAATTTGAGTCATCAGTCCCGAAGGGACAGAGGCAAATAGCCCCGGATTTTAATCCGGGGTCGTCGTCCCAGTTAATATATAGCCCCGAAGGGACGATGGTTATGATTAATTCGATCCCCCATTCCTTGCATGAAAGCATTAAAGTAACAAATTCCGTCGTCCCTACAGGACTTCATCCTCTTGCAAACGAATTCCCCAGGTTAAAACCTGGGGCTATTTGCCAATGTCCTTTCAGGACAAATCTTATGTATAAACAACAAATGCAGATGCCATTCTACAACTTTTCATCCCTTTCTCTTTGCTCTCTTTGACCCCTGTAGGTAATCAATAAAATCCCTTAAGATAGATCATTCATTAATTGTATCAATGGCATAAATAGACTGATCGCGAAAAAGGCGGTCATTAAGCAGAGCATCAAAATCGCAGCGACCCGCACATATTCCATGAAGCAGATCATTCGATGTTGATGTTCTTTTTCAAATTGCAGTGATTTTTCCTTCAACGCATACGGCAAATCCCCCGCCACTTCTGCGGTGTGGAGTAAAGCTGCTTTTTGCTTGGAAAGAAAACCTTTTGCTGCGAGCAATTCCCACAATACGCCGCCCTGTTTGAGCCGTTCCTTCACGTTTAGTAATTTTGCACGAATGTCTCCCGCTTTATGGTATTGCGAAAGCGTATCGATCGCGCCCAGGATCGGTTTATCCGCCTGAGCCACAACACCCAGATATCGCAAGATATCCGCGGTCGCCCGTTGAGGAGAAAATCGAACGCCTTGCTTTAACAGAAGGTAATAGAGCCAATCAAGTAATCGACCTGGTCTCCAAAGCATATCAAGACGTAAAGGCCGGTACCCCTTATCGGGGAGATCCAGCCCGCCGGTTACCAGCGAAGCAAAGAGTACGCCCAGCGGAATTAGAAAAAGTAAGGCAAGTGGAAACAGATAAAAATAGTTCACACAAAAATCAGCAAATCCGATGAACGTAAGTGTCATCTCTGGAATATCCAATCCAAACCCAAGGAAAATATCTTTGAACCTCGGGACGATCCAATACATGATAAACGAAGCGAGGAATATCCAGGCAGTGAGGACCGCGGTCAGATAGAAAAAGACCATCTGAAAATCACGAATCACTTCATGCGGGCGGCGTTCGAGATATTCAAGCGCCGCATCGAGGGATTGATCCAGCGTTCCTGAATCACTTCCGATATGAATCGCGAGTCGTCCCTGTTCGGGGATGACCGACCGATAGGTATCCACAACCTCTGCAAGTGAAGTTCCGCCGCTTAAATCGCTTGCCATTTCAAAAAGCATTCGTTTTCGTTTGCCCCATGATTGCCGGGCTTGTGCGCGAATTAAACCGGGCAGCGGCATATCGTGTTTGATTGCAGTGGCAATGATCCACAACATCGCAACACGATTCGCATACTTTCGCGTTGTGACCAAATAGAGCACAACCGCGATGAATGCCATGATGAACAGGAAAAACAACATTGATTTCTTCAATCAGATTAAAATTTAGGTCAGGCTGTGCCTGACAGGTTTAAGTTATCATAAGCGGCAAGGCGCTAGCCGCCGGTAATCATC
>JAJRTM010000393.1 GCA_024278285.1 Planctomycetota bacterium | reverse complement strand
TTCGTGAATTTCGTGGTCAATTCGTAAACCTCTGCGAACTTAGCGGTTTATTTTAGAGATTGAAATTGTTGTGAAATAGATTCTCAAAATTAAAGAACCACGAAAGAAACGAAATACACGAAAAAAGAAGAAAATTGTTTATCGGCAAGCCGAAGGCGACTGCGTCATCAAGTCTGCTTGACCGGAAGGTATCGAACCGCGAATAAACGTGAATTTTCGCGAATCAATTTCAGGCATAGTTTCTGTTCCATTTTTTAACTATTTAGTGATGCTCTCGTTTTGAAATAATTTGCGATAACTTCGTAAACTTTTAACGTTAGTAGCACGGAGAAAAACACTCACGCAAAGACGCGGCGACGCAAAGAGCTTCCCACATTGCGTTCTAAAACAAATGAGATTCGAATAAACGAATGAAACCACTTGAAATATTTTTCTTCTCTTCTTTTTTTGTTTTTCTTCGCGTCGCCGCGTCTTTGCGTGAATCTTTTTTTTATAATTATTCCCTTCTTTTTGCTTTGCCTCAGTGTTGTCCGTGGTTCAGATTTCTTTTTCGTGGCAAAAATTTCCTGCCACTTTTGCGCAGCAATTCATTGATAATATACTAAATAGTTCGTGAACGGGGAATTATGATTTGCTTTCAGGCAAAGCGTCGCCCATTTATCCGTGTGCCATATTGGCAGTTCTTCTTTTTTGTCAGTACCTGTTAATTGTGAATCATAGCTGAAATTCCCTTTGGGCTTAGAAGATAATAGGTTTCATTCTGTTGGCATGTGAGTTGCTGTACTCATTTAATACGTAGATTTGTATGTCATTCCTGCATACCGAATATTAAGTGGGCTGTTTGGCGGCTCGGTTTTTGGTGCAGTGAACAGTGTATATGTATAAGTTTTTGGGTCTCTGAAATTGTGAGGAGAAACCGTGGCTAAGTTGTTGAGTTTTGATGAAGATGCACGTAAGCAGCTTTTGGCGGGAGTGACCAAGCTCGCTGATGCTGTAAGTAGTACACTCGGACCGCGCGGGCGAAATGCCGTGTTGGATAAAGGCTGGGGCGCTCCGAAAGTAACCAAAGATGGCGTGACCGTCGCAGAAGAGATCGAATTGGAAGACTCTTTCGAAAACTGTGGCGTGCAGATGGTGAAGGAAGTTGCGTCCAAAACTGGCGATGTCGCTGGCGACGGAACAACTACTGCAACGGTTCTGGCTGAAGCGATGTTTCGCTCTGGATTAAAATTCATTGCTGCGGGCGCCGATGCGATGTCGCTGAGCCGGGGAATGAATAAAGCCGTTTTGGCAGTTGATGCGTATCTCGCCAAGATGTCTAAGAAAGTAAAAGCAAACGACGGCGATGCCATTAAAACCGTTGCAACCATTGCTGGGAATAACGATCCTGAAGTGGGCGATATCCTTTCCGATGCACTACTGAAGGTTGGCAAAGATGGCGTCATTACAATCGAAGAAGGCCGTCATGTCACTACCGAAGTTGATCTTGTCGAAGGAATGCAGTTCGACCGCGGTTACCTCTCGCCACACTTTGTGACGAATCAGGATGATCAAGAAGTTGAACTTGAGAATTGCAAAATTCTTATCCACGAAGAAAAAATCAGCAGTGCTAAAGTGCTTGTGCCTCTTCTGGAAAAAATCTCTGAAGCAAACGTGCCGTTATTGATTATTGCAGAAGATATTGATGGCGAAGCACTCGCGACATTGGTGGTTAATAAACTGCGAGGCATTTTGCGAATTGTCGCTGTAAAGGCTCCCGGTTACGGAGACCGCCGTAAAGCGATGCTCGAAGACCTTGCCATCTTGACTGGTGGAACGGCGATATTCAAAGACTTGGGTGTTCAACTTGAGAATGTCGAACTGAAGGATTTGGGAACAGTCAAAAAGGTGATTGTTACTGCTGATAACACAACGATAATTGAAGGTGCTGGAAAGAAAACTGCGATTGAAGGGCGAGCCGAGCAGATTCGTCGTGAAATCGAACAGACCGACAGCGAATATGATCGCGAAAAATTGCAGGAACGCCTGGCGAAAATCGCTGGCGGTGTTGCACAGATCAGTGTCGGGGCAGCGACCGAAACCGAAATGAAAGAGAAAAAAGACCTCGTCGATGATGCACTCGCTGCAACACGAGCCGCGATCGAAGAAGGCATTGTGCCAGGTGGTGGCGTAGCACTGCTGCGTTGCCGGGTTGCTTTGGATGAATTGAAGCTCAAAGGCGACGAAGCTCTCGGAGCGAAACTTGTCGAGCAAATTCTGGAAATGCCAATGCGGAAAATTGCAGAAAATGCTGGGCTGGATGGCTCTGTTGTTGCCAATCGCATTCGTAAAGGAAAAGGCAAAGCCTACGGCTACGATGCGATGCACGACAGATATGGCGACATGTTCGAATTCGGCATTGTTGACCCAACCAAAGTTGTGCGAACCGCACTGAAGAACGCAGCCAGTGTTGCGTCGCTGTTAATGACAACCGATTCCATTATCGTTGATGCCCCTGTGGAAGAAGCAGGCGGTCACGATGATCACCACCACGACATGGGCGGAATGGGTGGCGGAATGCCAGGCATGGGTGGCGGAATGCCAGGTATGGGCGGCGGAATGCCAGGCATGGGCGGCATGATGGGAATGTAATTCATTCCGGTTCTAAAATAGAGATACTCACAGTTCAAAAGTTATTCGCTGTGAGCTTTACCTTCAAAATTTGATTCATAAATTATTGATAGAGGAGCTTAGTTACGATGAAGTTAAATCCCCTTGATGATCGTGTTGTTATCGAGCCTATGGAAGCAGAAGAAGTAACTGCTGGAGGAATCGTCCTTCCTGATGCAGCCAAAGAAAAACCACAACGTGGCACCGCGGTTGCTGTTGGTCCCGGACGTTTGCTTGAAAGTGGCGAGCGATGCCCTGTCGCAGTCGAAGTTGGCGACGAAGTTCTGTACGGCAAATACGGCGGCACAGATATCGAAGTGGACGGCACCGAATACAAAATTTTGCGAGAAAGTGACATCCTCGCCAAGGTAGTCTAAGTCAAACAATAAGAGGTGTGCATTACCGTGTGAGGTGATGCCCCTCTTCGTTTGAAAGTTGACATCGTAAATTCATAAATCTGCACTTATTAACATACAGACTGCAAAGTCGAACCCAGCCGGGAATCATCAAATAATTTTCGGCGAAGCATAAAAATAGAGGAGACACGAATCGTGGCTAAGCAAATGCTCTTTTCGGATCAGGCCCGCATCAAACTCAAACGTGGTGTGCGAACATTATCCGATGCTGTCGCCGTCACTATGGGACCGACAGGACGAAATGTCATTATCGACAAAAGCTTTGGGAACCCGGTTGTGACCAAAGATGGAGTCACCGTCAGTAAAGAAGTTGATCTACCCGACCCCTTCGAAAACATGGGGGCCAAATTGATGAACGAAGTCGCCTCAAAAACAAGTGATGTCGCGGGTGACGGCACAACAACTGCAACCGTTCTGGGACGAGCCATCTATGAAGAAGGCCTTCGTAGTATTTCCATGGGGGCAAACCCAACGGTTGTACGGCGAGGCATTGAAAAAGCGGTTGATGTTGCGGTCGACAAATTGAATAAGATGTCTAAACCAATTTCTGATAAAAAAGAAGTCGCGAGCATCGGTTCCATTTCTGCCAACAACGATCCTTCCATCGGAAAACTGATTGCAGAAGCGATGGAAAAAGTTGGTCGCGATGGCGTGATTACTGTCGAAGAAGGGAAATCGAATGATACCACTCTCGAACTGGCTGAAGGAATGCAGTTCGATAAAGGATACATTTCTCCTTACTTTGTTAACGAGCCGGAAACAATGAGTTGCGTTCTTGAAAACGCCTACATTCTTCTGGTTGAGAAAAAAGTTTCGACGCTGCGTGACATCGTGCCGATTTTGGAAAAAGTTTCCCAAACCGGAAAACCGCTGTTGATTATTTCCGAAGATGTTGAAGGCGAACCTTTGACCGCGCTGGTCATCAACAAACTGCGGGGCGTATTGAACGTTGCCGCGGTGAAAGCTCCTGGTTTTGGTGATCGTCGTAAAGCAATGCTTGGCGATATCGCTGTGGTGACCGGCGGCGAATTGATCTCAGAAGACCTGGGGATTCAGCTTGAAAGTGTTGAAATTGGTCAGTTGGGACAGGCTCGACGCATCGAATTAACAAAAGATTCCTGCACCATCATCGAAGGAGCAGGGGATCCGAAAGCGATTCAAACTTGCGTTGATCAGATTCGCAATCACATCGAAGGAACCGAAAGCGATTACGATCGTGAAAAGTTCCAGGAACGGCTCGCAAAAATTACTGGTGGCGTTGCGATTATTTCTGTCGGTGCTGCAACTGAAGCAGAAATGAAACAGACCAAAGCACGCATGGAAGACGCACTTCACGCAACCCGAGCAGCAGTTGAAGAAGGCATTCTACCCGGTGGTGGCGTGGCACTACTTCGTTGCATTGCACCAGTTCAAAAGCTCGAACTGGAAGGCGATGAGCAAATTGGTGTCGAGATTGTAGCTCGTGCCTTACAAGCTCCGATTCGCCAGATTGCAGAAAACTGCGGACAAGATGGGGCGGTTATCGCTGATGAAGTCCTCGGCATGAAAGTGAACGAAGGCTACGATGCCAAAAAAGGCGAATACGGCGATATGGTCGAAAAAGGAATTATCGATCCGGCTAAAGTTGTCAAAACTGCTTTGGTAAACGCCGCTTCGATTTCTGGCTTAATGCTGACAACTCAGGTTCTTGTCACCAATGCAGGTGACGAAGGCAAAGAGGCGAAAGCCGTTGAAGGTTCTGTCCACTAAATGATCGGACTGGAATATAGAATCGTCAAGATGATTCTTACTTGAGAAGGTTTGTAACAAAAAGGGTCATCGCAGAATACGATGACCCTTTTTTTGTGACGGGTGTTGTTCGTTAAAGAAATCACCGGCGGCTAGCGCCTTGCCGCTTACGTTAATCAATTAAATATCAAATAAGCGGCAAGGCGCTCGCCGCCGGTAATAATAGAAGACAAACTCATAAGCTCCTTTTCTCAGGCTCGAAAGTCTGTATTACTAACGGTAAAAGTTTGCGAACGGCTCGCAAATTTTAGAAAAATATTAGTTTGGTTACGGTTATCAGAATGAACCAGCCGTGCTGGGCTACTCAAGATCTGTTTTCAGATAAAAACCTGGAAACTACCTGTTGATAGGATTCAAATTGAGATTGCAGGATATGATGGTAGAAAAACGGGACTATTACGAAGTGCTTGGTGTTACTCGCGAAGCAAGCGTTGTTGAAATCAAGAAGGTTTACCGGAAGATCGCGATCAAAAATCACCCGGACCGAAATCCGGGAGACGAAGAAGCGGTCAACCGCTTCAAAGAAGCCTCTGAAGCGTACGATGTGCTGGGCAATCCCGATAAGAAAGCGAAGTATGACCGTTACGGTCATGCTGGCCTGGGAGCGGGCGGCGGAGGAAGTCCGTTTCATGATGTGGGCGATATTTTCGAAGCGTTCGGCGATATCTTCGGGTTTGGTGGAGGGCGCAAGAGTGGACGTTCGCGCGGACCAGTTCGCGGAGATCATCTACAAACAACGATGGAGCTTGATCTTCTTGAGGCAGCATTCGGTTGTAAAAAAACGATTACGATTAAACGGCATAAACTGTGCGACACCTGCAACGGTTCTGGAGCGAAGCCGGGGTCATCGCCTGAAACCTGTGACTACTGCCAGGGGGCTGGACAGGTTGTGCAGAGTCAGGGGTTATTCCGGATGCAGACTCCCTGCCCCAATTGTGGAGGCGAAGGAACTGTCATTGCAGATAAATGTACGACCTGCTGGGGAGCAGGCTTCGAAAATGAAGAGGTTGAACTTGACGCGACCATCCCCGCAGGAGTTGATAACGGGATGCAGCTTTGTTTAAGAGGCGAAGGCAATCCCGGCAAAGGAGGCGGCCCGCGAGGCGATTTATATGTGCAAATCGATGTAAAAGATCACCCCCTGTTTCAGCGGGAAGGGATTCATTTAATTTGTAGAGTGCCAATCACTTTTTCGCAGGCAGCACTTGGAACAGAGATTGAGATCCCTCTATTAGACGGAAAAAAGAAACTGAAAATCCCCGCAGGAACTCAACCTCACGATATGATCCGTCTTGCAGGGCTTGGAATTACCGATCCACAAACGCGGCGCACAGGAGATTTACATGTAGAGCTGCATGTCGAAGTTCCGAAAAAAATGAATGAGGAACAAGAACGATTATTAAGAGAATTAGCCGAGCATGATCATGTCAATGTGGGCCACAAACGAAAATCGTTTTGGGAGCATGTCAAAGAATTAATTCATTGGGAAAACGATGAAGAAATCCAGGAAGAAGAGAATTAATAACGTAGAATGGCGTGCTTGCACCTGTCGTTTATACATAAGTTTTGTCCCGGAGGGACATTGGCAAATAGCCCCAGGTTTTAACCTGGGGTATTGGTTGCAAGAGGATGAAGTCCTGTAGGGACGACGGAATTTATTGCTTTGATGCAAGGCAATGGAGGCTCGAAATAATCATGACCATCGTCCCTTCGGGATTACATATTAACTGGGGCGACGACACCCCGGATTAAAATCCGGGGCTATTTGCTTCTGTCCCTCCGGGACTGTTGACTCAGCTTTGTCTGGAAAATACTTATATATAAACAACAGCGTACTTGCACTCATCCTACGAAACAATAAAACAGTGATTAATAATAATTGATCGAGAAGGTGGAAGATGACAGACCAGGATAGAACTGACCCGTTTGACTCAGACAGCAATCCTGAAAATAGTGAAGCTGCTGATACCGTTAAATTTGAAGGAGCAGAAAGCCAAGAGGAGATCGAAGTGCTCTCCCCTTTGGAAAAACTTCAAAAAGAAAAAGATGAATTGGAAGATCGGCTCACGCGCACTCAGGCGGAGTTGGTCAATTATCGCAGAAGAACGCAAAACGAAATTGCTCAGTTCCGAAAGTATGAAGGGCTGAATTTTGTCAGAGATTTGTTGCCAGTGATTGATAATCTTCAGCGAGCCGTCGGTGCTTCCGGGCAGGCTGCTTCAGTGGATGATTTGAAAAAAGGAGTCGAAATGGTCATCCAGCAATTTCTGGACATCTTGGCTTCCAAAGAGGTGAAACAAATCCCAGCCAACGGGGAGCCGTTCGATCCGAATTTACACGAAGCGGTTCAGCAAGTTCCCTCCAATGACATCCCGGCGATGCACATAGCACAAGAACTGGAAACCGGTTACCAGATGAATGACCGCGTTGTTCGTCCAGCCAAAGTGATTGTCTCGACGGGCCCTCAGGATAATTCAGAAGAATAGAAGAGGTAGCAAAATGCCAACTTATGATTACATCTGTTCGGACTGCAACGCCGAGTGGGAATTGTTTCAGTCGATTAAAGCAAAACCGGTTCGCAAATGTCCGGAGTGTGGCAAGCTGAAAGCGAAACGACAAATCGGAACCGGTGCAGGGGTCATCTTCAAAGGTTCGGGTTTCTATCAAACCGATTATCGATCAGCTTCTTACAAAAAAGGAGCGGATGCCGCCAAAAAAGCAGAAAAGGCAGCCAGTTCGTCCAAGTCGGAATCCAAAGATAAAAAGACGGAAACAAAAAGCGAATCAAAAAGTACCTCTACCAAAAAAGAGTAAAGGACTCACGTCAAAGGCGCGGCGCAAAGAATTTCACGCAGGCTCTTTTTGATTAATGAAAGTTCTTTTGGGTACCTCTATTCATTCAAAAGGAGCACAGACATTCCTGTCTGTCTCGTTTGAGCATGCCGTATTTATAGGTAGACAAGAATGTCTCCCCTCCGTTCTCTAGCTCGGATTATTCTCTATCCTGTGCAATGCCAGCTTGTAATGTTATACTGAAGTGGTGAACGATCGCTCCTGCTCTGTACTACGAACGGTCCATATCTTTGCGTTTTGCGCAAATTTCTAACGAAAATCATACTGGTTTCGACTATCAGAATGCACCAGCCGTGCTGGGCTTCTCTGGAGAACGAACGCTGCTTTATTTTCTTTGACCTCACCTTCCTGTTATTAGAAATCCGGAAGACTAACGGCAAAAGTTTGCGGACGGCTTGCAAATTTCAGAAAACAGTTTTTGGCTACGGCGGTCAGAATTGACCAGCCGTGCTGGGATACTCATCGGTCAACTTTGTGAATACCAACGACGAAATATTGAATCAATCATCACGGGACGATCTCGAAAAAAGAAATCTTCTTGTTCTGGCCGGGCATAATATTCTGCTGCGACTGGCATGGATATTCAAAACAGAAACCGTGATCATGCCCGCGTTTCTGGATGTCATTTCCGGCGCAGGCTGGGTACGGGGCTGGTTGCCCATTTTGAATCGCATAGGCCAAAGCATCCCGCCGATTCTTTGTTCGGCTACGTTGAAGAATTCACAAAAAAAAGTGACCATGCTTTTTGTGACATCTTTGTTGATGAGCCTGTTCTTCGGAATCATCGCGGTTGGTTGCACTCAACTGGGACAGCGGGATATGCCTTGGTTTCCGTTGTTGTTTCTTATTTTGTACGCTCTGTTTTTTGCAGCGACCGGGGTCAACCAGTTGGCTTTCAATACGTTGCAGGGGAAGTTGGTTCGTCCCTTTCGTCGCGGACGATTGATGTCCCTGGCGGGCATGCTGGGATCGATTGTTGCCATCATTGCGGCACTACTACTTTTGGCCCGCTGGCTCGCGATTCCAGACGGGCGCGGTTACGCCTATATTTTCGGCTTCACCTCTTGCGGATTTCTGGTCTCGGCTCTGTTTCTGGTCTTCATTAAAGAACCTCCCGATAAGCGGGGAACGGACCATGCTCATCCGATACTGCTTCTGAAAAACTCATGGGCGACGTTCAGGGAAGATCGCCGCTTCCGCCGCGTTGCCTGGGTCGCGAGTCTTTTTATGACTTCGCTGCTTCTTTTTCCGCATTACCAATGGCTCGGTCGCGTGAAACTCAACGCGGGAGCAACAGACTTAATGACATGGGTGGTCGTTCAAAATGCGTCAGTAGGAACCATCAGCCTGCTGGCTGGTTATTTCGCAGACCGAATGGGGAACCGTGTGGTTATTCGTGTCCAGATTTTTCTGGCAGCCTCTATTCCGTTAATCGCGCTGGCTCTTTCCGCTTCTTCTCATCCGCAAGCCAGAATAATTTATTCGCTGACATTCTTCATGCTCGGACTTTGTCCGGTTATTATGAAATCGATGATCAATTACGCTCTCGAATTAGCCCGCGAAGAAGATCATCCGCGTTACCTTAGTACGCTCAGTTTGTGCATGGCGATTCCACTCTTTTTTTCTCCGCTGGTTGGCTGGCTGGTTGACTGGAACTACACGCTTGTTTTTGTCGCCATTTCGATTCTCGTTTTGATAGCCGGGTTTCTTACTTTCCGCATGGATGAACCAAGAAATGACCGGATTCACGATGATGTTAATCTGTAGCGATTTTTCCGAATCTTGCAATTAGCCGTTTGTGCGTATCCTGCCGGGAAGAAGGAACTTGCTGGGGGGATGATTCTCGCTTTGCCGATTCTTACGGCATGTTCAACGATGCAATCCAACTACTGAAAGAGAATCAGGACTGCCTGAATATTCTCCGCCATTACGCCCTTCAGGAAAAACCTGCTGAAGAGGAAGAAGAAAAATCGACCTGGACGAAAAGGCTTTACGAACAGGCTGAACACGCAGAAGAAAACGAAGCGGATCCCTCCTGCGAAGCGCACGGTTTATTGATCGCGTACGGCTATCTCGATATCGAACTGGCAGGACGCGATGCAGGCATTCATTATCGGTTAAGTGGTGCAGGCAAAAAGGCGTTAGCCCAGATGGAAACGCAATTGACAACGCAAGACGATCAACGTCTGGCCAGTTAAGGATCGCTCGAACAATTACTGTCTGGTTTCATCTGTTTTGTTTGGCCGAAGGCCTCTTTCACCATAGCCTGGGGCAACGCCCCAGGTAAAATTGTTTGATTGCTCTATTTGGCTGAAAGCCATAAACAAAAGCATTGAATATGGCTTTCAGCCAAAAGGTTGACGACTCATCTGTTCCTGGGGCGTTGCCCCAGGCTATGATGATTTTGGCCTTCAGCCAAGAAAACAGAACATCGACGTTACGACAGTTATTGTTCGAGCGATCCTAAGGCAGTCGTCTTTAGAATGCAGCGAAAAAGTGGCAGGAAATATTAAAGTAATTGGGTTGCCCATCCGCTTTAGCGGCGCTCGAATAATTACTGTCGTCTTTTCAATCTCTCGTTTAAATCGTGTTTTCATCTCAGGGATGGCCCAGACGCATCGCGTCTGGGTGACGCAGTCACAAGAGGCCGGGAATGTGATTTACTATTATCAATCAACGGCCCACACCTGCGAACCCAATAATATTGCGAAAGCCTTATTGTCAATCAGGCCACATTCTCGGCTTCTTGTTGCGGTGCAACTCAGACGCATCGCGTCTGAGCCATCCCTGTTGTGAAATGAGACAGTAATTGCTCGAACGATGCTTAGTTTTTGTTCGCTGCATACCATGCTTGAAACATTAATACATCCCAAAGCGGATACTGCCAATCTGCTTTTAATGTTGAATGTTCTTCCCAGCGATCGCGGATCAGTTTTGTGTTAAGCAAGCCATGTTCGTTCAGACTTTTTTCGCTGAGTAACGATTCGGCCCAATCTTCAAGAGAGCCGCGTAACCATTCGCCAATCGGAACACCAAAACCAACTTTAGGGCGATCAAACAACGCTTTCGGGACATACTTTTCCAGTAAAGATTGCAAAATCCGTTTCCCTTGATTTTCACCAAAGCGATACTCCTGCGGCAACGACCAGGCGAATTCCATTATACGGTGATCAAGCAACGGCACCCGCGATTCCAGGGAAACCGCCATGCTCGTACGATCCACTTTGGTGAGGATATCATCAGGCAGATAAGTCGCCGTATCGAGCGCCATCCAGTTCAGTTGGGGATCGCTCAAACCAGCTTGCGAGTGACCGTAACCGATTTGCTCACTCGGGTCGAAAACATCTCGGGACATAATTTCCGAGGCCGTCCAGTGTCGATTCAGTTCCGCATACAACGCATCGGCATCAGGCATTTCAAGAATTTCTGCATACCGCGCGATCCCCTGTTTTCGGTGTTCAAATGGTGTTCTCTTGACATACCATTTCATCAACTCAGCTATTTTTCTTCGGGCAGGAACCCGCTGGACTTTCTTCCATATATTCGCAATATGAAAATAGCGATTGTAACCGCCGAATAGTTCGTCACCCCCATCGCCGGAAAGACAAACCGTCACCTCTCGCCGGGCTAATTGGCTGACCAGAAAAGTTGGAATCTGCGACATATCCGCAAACGGTTCATCAAACATTTCCGGAAGCTTGGGGATGACGTTCAGCGATTCGCTCGGCATGACACACAATTCGGTATGATCGGTGCCAAGGTGTTCCGAAATTCTGCGGGCATAAGGAGATTCGTCGTAATCGTATTCAGAAAAACCGATCGTAAAAGATTTCACTGGTCGTGATGATTGCTTCTGCATCATCGCAACAATCAATGAAGAATCGATTCCGCCCGAAAGAAATGCCCCCAGCGGCACATCACTCAGCATGCGAGCTTTGACGGCATCGCTGAGCAAGCGATCCAATTCAGCAACTGCCTCTTCATACGAACCCGTAAATCGCTGCGATTGACCTTGGCGGATCGCTTCGTCTAACTGCCAGTAAGGCGTTGGTTTCAGTGTTGCGATTCCACTGAAATCTTCGCCGAATAATTGCTCGGCTGATATTTCCAGCATCGTGCCGGGCGGTAGTTTTTGGATCTTCTTGTAAATGGAATATGGGGCAGGGATATAATTATGTCGCATCAGCAATGCGACCGATGACGTTTCAATCTCTCCCCGAAATTCGGGATGAGCTTTCATTCCTTTCAATTCAGAAGCAAAAGCAAACTGCTTTCCCAGCATCCCGTAATAAAGCGGTTTGATGCCGAGCCGGTCACGAACCAGCGTCAAGCATCTTTCCATGCGATTCCAAATCGCGAACGCAAACATTCCCTGCAACTTCGGCAGTGCTTCCTGAATCCCCCAATAAGAAATCGCTTCGAGCAGCACTTCGGTATCGGAATGCCCGCGAAAACGCCGACCGCTTTTCTTCAACTCTTCCCGCAGTTCATTACAGTTATAAATTTCGCCGTTGTAAACGAGAACAAACCGTCCGCAGGAAGAGAGCATCGGCTGATGCCCCTGTTCAGAAAGATCGAGAATCGAAAGCCGACGATGCCCCAACGCCACCCCCGCTTTCACATCGCACCACGTCCCCTGATCGTCCGGCCCACGATGTGCCTGCACTTCAGCCATTTCACCGACGGTGCGAGTAAGGTGCTCAGCCGTTTCAGATTCCGGAGTGGTTATAAAACCAGCAATGCCACACACGGGCTTACTTTCTTTTCTATCGATGCCTTATTGTCAGCTCAGGTTGTTTCCAGAATGTATTTTAATGCTGCCTTGGCAAAAGATGTATTCTTCAACTTCAGGGAAACAGTTTTCTTTTTGAAGGAAAAGTTGCCTCCAGCTTTTGTAAAC
>JAJRTM010000392.1 GCA_024278285.1 Planctomycetota bacterium | reverse complement strand
CAAGATATTCTCACTCCAACGCAACACGGCTCACAGAGCCGTGGCACACGAAACCGTTATTTCTCGCAACAGTTTCTCAACACGAAAACACCCTAACTTTCCCATTTTCCGAGTTATTTACCAGCCCACCCTACGGCTCGCCTGAAATTCGAAAGAATTGATCATGTATTTCATCATTTCAACGCGGCAACAATTGACAAAAAACGTTGTGAATCTTGTTCTCTTTGTTTTATTTTTCCTCTGCCTCAGTCATGCAAGATCGTTCGCTGAAAAGGGAAGACCACAGCGACCGAATATTCTCATTATAACCGCAGATAATCTCGGCTATGGAGATTTGAAAAGCTACAACCCGGCTTCTCCCATTCATACGCCAAACCTGAACCGTCTGGCTGCACAAGGGGCGAGGCTGACCAGTTTCTACACGGCTTCGCCTACCTGTACGGTTTCGCGTGCCTGTTTAATGACCGGTCGCATTCCGCAAAGGCACGGCTTGGAAAAGCAGCTTGCTGGATTGAAGGGAAATTACGGCATTGGATTGAATCAGAAGGAAATGCTGATTCCACAAATTCTCAAGGCCGCTCCAGTTCCTTATGCAACGGGTTGTTTTGGAAAATGGAATATCGGTTTCGCAGCCGGTTCCCGACCAACTGAGCGTGGGTTTGATCAGTTTATCGGACACGCTTCCGGGAATATCGACTATTACCATCACATCTATGCGGGCAAGCATGACCTATTCCAAGGGACGCAGGAACTACATGTAGATGGAAAATATTCGCCGGAGCTGTTTGCCGATGCAGCCATCGATTTTATTGAAAGACGCTCCAGCCAAAAACAACCGTGGTTCTGTTACCTCCCTTTTAATTCGCCTCATTTTCCGAGTGCAAGAAATAAAAAACCAGGCCAACCGAACCGCTGGCAGGCCCCCGATTCTGCTTTTAAGCATTACGGGTTTTCCCCGGAAGAAACCGATCCATTAAAACGTTACTATGCTGTTGTGACTGCTTTGGATTTCGAAATTGGGCGAGTGCTGGCAAGTCTCGATACAGCCGGCGTTTCAGAAAACACATTCGTCTTTTTCTTTTCCGATAACGGAGCTTTCCGACTTGATCGAAAAGGGTTGGATGTCGGTTCTAACTTTCCACTTCGTTCAGGCGGAGTCACTTGTTTCGAAGGAGGGCTTCGCGTGGTAGCAATGGCTCGCTGGCCCGGAAAAATTGAAGCAGGAGCCGTCATCGATGAAATGTTATGGTCACCTGACCTGTTAATTGCCTCGCAAATACTTTCCGGGGCGAAGTTGCCAGGCGGTGTCGTCTACGATGGCAAAGATCCTCTAGCGGTTCTGATGAATCAAGCGAAATCGCCTCACAAATCGCTGTTTTTCATGTATGGTAAACAGGCAGCCCTACGAAAAGGGAACTGGAAAATCGTCCGCACGAAACCAGACCAGCCGTGGCAATTATATGATTTATCGGTAGATCGTATCGAAAAAAAAGACCTGGCGAAAAGTGAGCCACAGCGATTGGAAGAATTAGAAAAAGAATTCAAACGCTGGCAGGAATCGTTGTGAAATTAAAGAGTAAATGTAGCTATTCAGCTTTGGCGTAGGGTCCGCTATTGCGGACCACGATGGAAGGTGGATTCCCCTACTTTGTGCGGTGGTCCGCAATAGCGGACCCTACGGACAACCCAGCACGACTGGTCTGTTCTGACCACCGTAACCAAGATGACATTTTTTTATAATTTGCGAGCCATTCGCAAACTTTTACCGTTAGTAATCTGGAGTCCTGCCCAAATCACCCATCACTGAATAGTTACGTGAAATCAAAGATTAAATTTTTCCCACTCGTAAAATCAAATTATTGATTGGTCCTGAGCAGATGCTGAACCTATTGAAATTTTCATTCATTCTGTTGTTTATGTTTTCGCATCAGATCAATGCAGCCGAACCTGATCATGCTTTTTTGGAATTCATTAAAAAATCTGCAAGTCAAAAACGTAGTCACGATCAATCGCCGGCATCGCTTACTGAATGGAAAAAACAGAAGGACTTTATTCGTAAACAATTACTTAAAGCGTGGGGCGGTTTTCCGAAACATAAAACGCCGTTGGCTCCGCAGATTTTGGGAACACTCAAGCGGGATGGGTATCGTATCGAAAAAATTATTTTCCAGACGCTGCCCGATGTCTGGATGACAGCCAATGCGTATGTTCCAAATCGAAAAGGGAAACTGCCCGCGGTACTTTGTGTGCATGGTCATTGGCGTGGAGCCAGGCAGGATCCTCACGTGCAGGCGCGTTGTGTCGGGTTGGCAAAGCTTGGATTTTTCGTTCTGGCAGTGGATGCTTTCGGGGCAGGAGAACGCGGGCTTGGAAAATCACTGGGAGAATATCATGGCGAAATGGTCGCTGCGACTCTGTTTCCGATCGGAACCCCTTTAAGCGGATTGCAGGTTTATGAAAATGGCAGAGCAGTCGATTACCTGCTCACTCGCAAAGAGGTGGATGGCTTGCGACTGGGCATTACCGGAGCCAGCGGCGGCGGCAATCAGTCGATGTACGCCGGTGCCTGGGACGAACGATTCAAGGCGGTTGTGCCTGTTTGTTCGGTCGGGAATTATCAGGCGTATCTTGGAACAGCCTGCTGCATGTGTGAAGTCGTCCCGGCTGCATTACAGTTTACCGAAGAATGGGGCATTCTTGGATTAACCGCTCCCCGGGCATTAATGGTGATCAATGCGACACGAGATGGAATTCAATTTTCCGTTCCCGAAGCGAAAAAGTCGATAAAACTGGCTCGACCAATTTATGATCTTTATGGTTGCCCGGAAAATATTCGTCATACCGTTTTTGAATCAAAACATGATTACAATCAGCCGATGCGCGAAGCGATGTATGGCTGGATGAGTTTGCATCTCAAAGAAGAAGGGGATGGAAAACCGATTCCAGAACCGGAAATGAATTTGGAACCGCCTGAAACACTGCGATGTTTTCCCGGCAAAACTCGACCGGATAACTGGGTAACCATTCCTGAGTTCGCCTACCGACAGGGAAAAAAGATTGTCGATCAAATGGCTGTTCCCGCTACAAAAAAAGAATGGCGAAGTATTGCAGCCATTCGCAGGAAATCTTTGAATGACGTTCTGGGGGCAACAAAACCTCTAAAACAATTGAATATTTCTACGAATAATAAAAGCAAAACAGAAAC
The DNA here is from genome assembly GCA_024278285.1 of Planctomycetota bacterium. Classification (GTDB taxonomy): domain Bacteria; phylum Planctomycetota; class Planctomycetia; order Planctomycetales; family Planctomycetaceae; genus Rubinisphaera. The sequence goes on along the minus strand of JAJRTM010000392.1, from coordinate 2,451 downwards.
AGAAGAAGTGATCACGTTTGAAACCGAACCGGGAATTGTTTTAAGCATGCGTCGTTTCCGGTCGCAAACTCCAGGAAAAAGGGAGTCTGTCGTTCTGCTCAATCTGGAGCAGCAAATTCCCCCTGCGATGGATCAGTTGAAGGAAAAACTGCTTGAATCAGGATTCAATGTCGTCATTCCAACACTGCGAGCAACGGGGAACTTGGCCTGGAAGCGTGATAAAATAGGCCGAGCTCCGGATCATAACACAGCCGAGTGGTCACTCTGGCTGGGACGTCCACTGCTTGGGCAATGGGTGCTTGACGTTCGAACCGTTTTATCTGTGCTGGAATCAAAAACTGCTGCAGACGAAAAAATCACGCTGGTTGGATATGGCTCTGCCGGCGTTGTCGCGATTTGTGCAGCCGGGGTGGATGCACGAGTTCGCAGCGTTGTAACTGTCGGTTCACTTTCGAGTTATCTCACAGAATCGCCCTACGAAAATCAAAGGCTCGGCATCATCGCCCCCGGCATCCTAAGAGACGCAGGAGACATCCCCCATCTGGCCGCATTGGTTGCCCCGCGAAGACTGGTAATCACTGCAGGAATCGACGGACAAGGCAAGCCGCTCAGCACGATCAAGCTTCAAAAACAATTCGAGCAGACCAGTAAAGCCTACCATTTGGAACAATCAGTAAAGAACTTTTCCATTCAGCACAAATACAGACCGGATGAAGTGATTCAGCTTTTGGGTTCTTCGAAATAATAAGATCGGTGATTAAGGATCACTCGAAAAATTACTGTCGTCTCTTCAATCTCTCGTTTAGATCGTCTCTTCATCTCATGGATGCCCAGACGCAAGACGTCTGAGCCATCCCTGTTGTGAAATGAGACAGTAATTATTCGACCAATGCTAAGTAAGCTTTATACTCTTACTGATGAAATGCTGCTCGAAAATGGCAGGGTAGACTGAAACCCCGTAGGTCAGTGATCAGTCGGCGATCATCTCAACTTGAGAATCGCTATCGGAACGATTTCTTTTTCGAGGTTTGCTTCGAGCCGGATTAAAAGGGGCTGCACCGATATCGAAGCCATCATCAATTGGGTCATCAAGCAGAATCGGGATATCGCTGCTCAGTTCATGATCGGGAACATCCGGAAGAATTTTGATATCTTCCAGATCGAAACTGTAAGGAGAATCTTCGTCGTCGGAATCGTCTTTCTTCACTTCTGGAACAACCTGCTTAGCTTGTTGAGCATACTGAGCAGGCTTGAAAACGAATTCGCAATCCCCAATGGTCAGGTTATCGCCAGCCTGCAAGGTCTTCAGCCCGGTAACACGACGAGAATTAATTTGAATTCCGTTTGTGCTTCCCAAATCGCGAACCATAAACGTGCCGTCGATCTCAACAATACAGCAGTGCTTTCTGGAGACCTTTCGGCTATTCTTAATCACCAAATCGCAATCGGGGTGGCGACCGATAAGAAGAATCGGCTTATCGAGTGAGACGGATTGAAGATCGTCTGATGTTGATTGAAGAACCGCTGGCATGTTCATTCCTCACGTTTTCTATCTCTCAGGCTTGATATGTTGACCTCGGCCCGAAATCGGATCGCTTTTCACCCACTGGATAACCCCGGTCGTCCGTCTGAAAATGACAAGAATACTTGACGAAAATGAAAAAACGCTTGTCTGCAGGACGCTACACTAATAGGTTAAACGAAATTTACCAGAAAATTCTGCAAAGAAACCCGAAAGATATGCCCCTTCATTATATCGTCATGTCTGAGCAGATGAAACCTGTTGTTTCGTAGTTTTACAAAAAACCGATAAGAGTTATTCGGAATGTATCAATCACCAATATCTGATCACATGAATATGTTTTGCGTCTGGAGGCTGTCACCTTTATGCTCATTCAAACAATGAAAGAGAAAATTATCTGGAAAAACGGGGGGTATTTCCCTGCTGAACAGGCTGTTTTACCGGTCGAAGATGTCGGGATTGTCCACGGAATATGCCTTACCGAAATGATGCGTACTTTTTCCGGGCAACCTTACGAGCAAGATAAACATTTGAACCGTCTGCTTGAGTCGTCTCGATTGTTGAACTTACCGATCCGTTTTTCTAAAGAGGCGATTCAACAGCACGTAAAGCAAGTTGTGTCTCATAATCAGAAATTGCTTCCCGCTTGGCAGGAGCAGGGAATCATTATCTTTGCGACCCCGGGATTAAACACCACCTACACAGGAAAGAATATTGAACGAGAGCCGACTTTGTTTATTCATACCTTCGATCTGCCCGGCGAACTTTGGAGCCATGCGATTACAGAAGGGCAACATCTCGCCGTTTCGGCAGTCCCGCAAATTCCAGTGGAATGCGTCCCACCTACAGTGAAACACCGCAGCCGTCTTTCTTTCTATCTGGCAGATATCGATGTCCAGAAAAAGTTTCCAGATGCTCGCGCGATCCTT
>JAJRTM010000391.1 GCA_024278285.1 Planctomycetota bacterium | reverse complement strand
CATCACGTTGATGAAAGATCTTTCTGTCACGCTGGGGCTTCCCGAATGGAGACAGAGCGATCACTTGCTGGAAAAGCTCAAACGACAGGCACGCGAGATTGGTCGGATCGCCTCGAAGAAGGTTTTGAACGTTACATTGGCCTGGGGATTCTGGGCCGCAATCTTCAAACTTTGGGCAAACTGGTGCTCGCCAAGGAAGCCGCTCAAAGCAAAGCGGCTCACAGTTTACGCCGACCGCTCGCTGCGTGAAATCAAATCGATAAAAAAATCGCCCCGCCGGCGAGTATTGTCTCCCGGCGGTGTTCACTGCTGCGCATCGGGTGACGAAAATTACAAAAAATGAGAGCCTCGCACCAATCGAAGGCGACAAAACGACGACCATCCCCCAAAACAAAAATCTTCACCCCGAATTTTCCCCAGAAATTCCACAGACAAAGAAAAAGAAGCTTTTCCGTACAGACACTAGCGAGGCTGATGATGCCTCTTCCCTTGAATTGTTTCAGAAGAGAATCTCACCCATTCTTCGTTCTCCCAAAGCATCCAGTTGTATGGAGTGTCATTTAAGTGGTGTTGACTTGAAGAACTACATTGGAAAAACAGAAGAAGAAACTTTTGCTTCACTTCGATCAGGCGGGTTGATCGATCTGAAAAATCCTGATCGCTCCAAAATTCTGACGTTCATTAAACGAGCGCCCAAAAAAGAGTCGCCCATCAGCCGGGAGGTACGAAAAAAAGAGTTTGATGCGTTCAGAGCCTGGATTCGATTAGCTGTCAAAGATCCCGAATTAGCTGCTGCAAAAGCGGGGAATGATCAGCTTGGACCGACACTTCCGCTCGAAGTCGTTCGACATACACGAAAGAGCCGCGTTCTCAAATCGTTCGTGGAAAATATCTGGTCAGAAGTGGGGCGTTGCGTCAACTGTCATTCCCCAGAATTGAATCGAAACCAAATTGGACGTAATGGACTTACCAAAGAAGATGTCGAGGCGATTTCCTGGGTTGTTCCGCGTAACCCGGCTGCAACATTGGAAATGCTTATTGAAAGTGGCAACATTGATACCGATAACCCAGAATTAAGTTCGCTGATAACCAAGCCAGTCGGTCTGGAAAAGCATGGAGGCGGACCTAAATTTGCCCTTGGCAGCCGGACAGATAAAAATTACCGCCGCTTCTTGAATGACTACGCTGCGATTGTTAATGGAAAGTATAACAAACTGGAACAACTCCCCGAGGAACCTACTGAAATTGCAGTCCTTTCTAAGCAGCAACTTCGTATTGTCGATTTGCCCGCCCGTCTGGATAAGAAACTTCTTCGCGTTGATATCTTTCGGAAAGTGGGCAGGACTTGGTCAAAAACGAGGTGGGCAACTGCGGAAAGTCTCATTAATGGGGAGCGAAACATGTGGCAGAATGTCATTCTCGTGATCGCTCCCCGCGATTCGGCGCGTGCAAAAAAAATGAAACCAAACGTCTCTCGTCTGCCAGCCGGACGTTACCTTGTCAAAATTTATATTGATCAAGACAATAAAACAAAAAAAGACCGCGACTACCAACTTGGCAAACGCGACTTCTACGGGCAGGTTGAAATTCAGGGTGAGTGGAAACCCGGCTATCAGCCACCCAAAGTGATTCAATTCCCGGCTAAATCCTGACCGCGATGTCAACCCAGTACAGACGGGGTAAATAGGGCGGCTAGGAAGAATGCGGTCATCGCAAGGAACTCCTCTTGCGATAAATTACAATGATTTGATACAAGACGCCCGGTGATTATGGATGATCATCGAGTTTATGTATCAATACGTATTGCCTTCAAGCCAGGGATGGTTGAGTGTTGTCAGTTTCGCCTCAGAAAATGTTGAATTTATCGGACCAGTCGCCGCAGCTTTTCGTGGTGCCTGTCTGGTTTCGTGCTGCATTTCCCGTGATAATGCTCATCATCGCGGCAGCCTGCCTGTCGATTGATATGCAGGTGGCTCGCTTTTTTCGCTTTGAAAAAACGCCCTCTTTTATTCGTGAAATGGTTCAAAATACAGAACCATTCGGGCATGGCATCGGTGTCGTTTTTATTCTGATCGTAGCGATTTGGCTCAATCGCAAACAGAGGAAATCTTATCTGCTTATTGGTGCAATTACTTTGGGAGCGGGTGTGTGCACGAATATCGCCAAGTTCATTATTGGAAGAGCGAGGCCCAGAGATTTGGATATTACATCGATCGATGTATTGCAATCTTTCCAGGGCTGGTTTCCTTATTTGAATGGAATTGAAACGAGTCAAAGTTTTCCCTCCGGGCATACCACGGTCGCGTTTGCGTTTGCTGTTTGCCTATCAGCGTTACATCCGCAAGCCAAAGGGATTTTCTTTTTCCTGGCTGCGTTTGTCGCTTTTGGTCGTGTGCAATGCGGGGCCCATTTTCCCAGCGATGTTTTTGCAGGAGCAGCCATGGGCTGGACCGTTTCGATGTTAGCGTTACAAAAAACCTCTTTTTCAAAACTGGTCGATCATTTACCACAAACAAAAACAAAAACAAAAACAGAACAACCTTCCGTTTCCGTGACGATCTCTCAAGCAGCTTAAATATTGTAGGGTGTGAGAATCGTTCCATTCCAATCACAAATTTACTTCCCGAAATCCACATTCGTAACACAGAAATGGTTTTCACCATGAACAATCAAACCCCGGCAACACTTTTGAGCATTTCGGTTGTTATTCCGATTCATAACGAAGAAGAAAATATCCCGTTAATGCACGAGCAACTTGATGCTGTTTTTTCAAAAACTGATCGAGAGTACGAACTGATCTTTGTCGATGATGGCTCGACCGATACAAGCATCGAAGCCTTAACAAAGTTGACCGAAAAAGACCCGCATGTTGTCGTGGTTGAATTCCGCAGAAATTACGGACAAACCGCAGCGATGCAAGCCGGGATTGATGAGGCAGTCAACGATGTCGTCGTCACCATGGATGGTGATTTACAGAACGACCCGACCGATATTCCGATGATGGTCGAGAAAATTGAAGAAGGTTACGATCTGGTTCACGGCTGGCGAAAAAATCGTCAGGATGCGTTTATCAATCGAAAACTTCCTTCAAAAATTGCGAATCGAATCATTTCAAAAACAACCGGATTCCCGATTCACGATCTCGGCTGCACGCTCAAAGCGATCCGTCGTGAAATTGCTCAGGAGCTGGAGTTATACGGCGAGATGCACCGTTTCATCCCCATCCTCGCCCATCGCCGGGGAGCAAAATGTGTGGAAGTTGTTACCAAACATCACGCTCGCCAGTTTGGCGAAACCAAATACGGGATCGGTCGCACAACGCGCGTGGTGCTCGATTTAATCACCGTCAACTTTCTGCTTCGGTATTTTGATAGCCCAATGAAACTGTTCGGCAGAGCAGGCATCTGGTGCGGCGCAATCGCTGCGGTTTCTGGCTTGGCAACAATCGGAATGAAAATATTCAGTGGAACCGACATGACCGGAAACCCGTTATTAACACTGACCGTACTTTCAACGATGGTCAGCTTGCAATTTTTAAGCTTGGGGATTATCGGCGAAGTCTGTACCCGGATGTACTATTCAAATTCAAGTAACAAGCACTATGCGGTACGAAATATTATTCGCCACGAAAGCAACCACCCCGTAACAATCCCAGCACGTGCAGCTTAGGATTTTGTAAGGAGATATCTAGCAGTAGCGGCCCCGACAAACGAATGAGAATCTTCTGAATTAAATTGGAACACTCATGCGAATGCAATCAAGCAGTCGAACGCAGTTTTTATTCTTGAATGCAGTCGTTCTGTTTCTTGTGCCGCTGTTATTTTTCAGCTTGAATGCTTCTTCGCTTTGTGCCCAGGGGCGTCTGCAACGTGTCACCAATGCGGTTGATGAATCTGATCCAGACTTCAAAAAACGACAACCAAAAAGAAAGAATAGTCATTCCTCGGCTGCTCATCACAATGATCATGATTACCACGATGACGATGACGATGTAAAATCGCTGGATGAAATCGGGGCGGAATTACTGGGTGGTCTTTTTCTAATCGGGGCTTCTTCTCCCTGGTGGGGGCCGCACATGGCGCTGGCTGATTCATTTGCAGAGCCGGCTACCCTATTGCCTGTCCCTTATGAAAACGGGCATCATGGCGGGTTGGACATTGTTCCCTTTTCGCAGGGAGTCGGGAACGATTGGCAAATTCGTTTCCTTGCTGACTATGGCACCGATTTTTCAGGACTGGAGCGACTGGGAGGGCAGGTCAAGCTCGATACAACTTCGCGATTTGGCTTTGAAACTTCCTGGAACAGATTCACCGAAGATCTTGGCATAACCGACGATACTCTCTGGCTGGGCGATGCGAATCTGACGTATCGGTTTGCACAAAACGAAGCAATGCAATTTCATACCGGCCTGGGAATGAACTGGCTCAACGATGCAGGACGCACCGACTTGGGGGCCAATTTTACTTATGGATTCGAATTATATCCGCGAAAGCCGTGGGTTATTCGAGGAGTCGTTGATTTGGGCCGCCTGGGAGATACGAGCCGAGTCCATTTCCGAGGCGATGTTGGATTCGTCTGGAATCGATTCGAAATCTTCACCGGTTACGACATCGAAAGAATCAGCAACATCAATCTGCAAACCTGGACAAGCGGAATTCAATTCCGTTACTGAAGCGGGAAGCCCAGTCCGACAGATCACAATTCCGGCCTCTTGTGCTGCATTGTCCAATCGTTTTGCCTCTGGTACATCCTGCGATGCCTGGGTGCGAAGTTGAACCATCGGAAATGGAACGCCTTGTTTCCAATTTTTATTGCGAGTTGCTATTGTTTTGTTTAACGGCAAGCCAAAGGCGACTGCGTATGTGGGCTTGACAATTAAGGCTCGAAAATCACGATTAGCTTGCCGCTAAGCAAGGATGACATTCCAGACTGTCTTCAGTATAGCCGAAAGAAAGCAGACCAGTTTACAATGATCAATCACGACATAACCAAACACCTCTCTTTCCGTCCGGGTACAAAATTATTGTCGCTGGCTTTTCTCCTCGCGGTGATTACCATTCTGAGTGCACCTGTTACTTGCCGGGCAGAACCGAAACCGGAAGTTGTTGCAGATGCCAGCGATGGTCTGAACAACCCGTTCGGCATTACTTTTGATTCCGACAATAACGCTTACATTGTTGAATATCTCGGCGGGCGAATTTTCATTCTCAAGCCGGGAGGCAAACCACAACTTTTTGCAGGCAAGGCAGAAAAGGGATTCGCTGGTGATGGCGGCGATGCGAACAAGGCGTTGTTTAATGGCATGCACAACGCGGTTTGCACTTCGAACAATCAGCTTTATATTTCCGATACACGTAGCAACCGAATACGAAAAATCGATCTTGGTACCGGTATTATCAGTACAATCGCGGGCAACGGAGAACCTGGTTTCAGCGGCGATTGCGGTCCCGGCAACCTGGCGACATTAAACGATCCGATTTCAATTGCCTGGAGTCAGAAATCGAACCAGCTTCTGATAGCCGACATTCGAAATCGGCGAATTCGTGCGATTGATTTGAAGACCGGCATCATTAAAACATTGGCAGGCACAGGTAAAAAAGGGATCCCCAAAGATGGCACCATTGCAACGCAAAGTCCGCTTTATGATCCACGTGCCTGCGATGTCGATTCCAGGGGGAATTTTTATATTCTCGAACGCAGCGGTCATGCTTTACGAGTTGTTGGAACAGATGGCACAATCAGAACGGTTGCAGGAACTGGCAAGAAGGGATCATCAGACGGCCCCGCGCTGCAAGCCGGTTTGAACGGACCGAAACATCTTTGCTTTGACGATAAAAATCGCGTCATCATCGCCGATGCAGAGAATCATCTGATCCGAATTTACGATCCGAAAAAACATTCACTCACAACTTTGTTGGGGCATGAAACAAAACTGAACCGACCGCACGGAGTCACTTTTCACAAAGGCTGGTTGTACATTGCAGATAGCTGGAACAACCGTGTCCTGCGGATCAAACTCTGATCAATTCAGCGAAAGATGAACAATGCGAATACTCGTTTATAGTCTGTTATTACTGCTGATCGCCACAACTATTGAAGTTCGTGCTGGGAAATATAACCCGACAAAAAATCCCGGCGATCAAGTCCCCGGTTTCAAAGATTTACCCGGCGTTGACGGCAAGAAACATTCGCTGGCTGATTATCAAAAAGCAAAAGTGAAACTGATTGTTTTCACTTGCAACAGTTGCCCGTACGCTGTTGATTACGAAGACCGGCTGAACGATTTCTACAACCAATATTGCAAAGAGGGGAAAGTTGCCCTCATCGCCATCAACAGCAACCGCACCCCAAATGATTCGCTGGAGAAAATGAAACAGCGTGCCAAAGAAAAAAAGTTCCGTTTTGCGTATCTGTTCGATCAATCACAACAACTTGCGCGACAATACGGTGCGCTGCGCACGCCGGAATTTTATGTTCTCGATGCCGATAATCGAATCGTTTACATGGGCGCTTTCGATGACAATACAAAAGCAAGTCAAGTAAAGAAAAAGTATGTCGAACAAGCGGTCCGGGTATCTCTCGAAGGAAAAGAAGTCGGCATCCAGGAAACCCCACCAATCGGCTGCCTGATCCGTTTCAAACGTTCTCGAAAAAGATAAAGACAGCAGACTCTACCTGTCTTCGGAAAACTTCAATTATCGGATAATTTTCTAAAGATGGACTTTGAGATATGTTCAATTTCTAGATTTGGCAAAGCCATTTCTAAATCATAAAGCCTTCCCTCAGTAACATTGGTGCCATGAATAATGAGATAGAGAAGATTTGGACTTTCTTTCAATTGACTTAACACGGCTTCGCTTAGTTGAGAGTTAGAAATCGCAAGACATCGCAGCCATTCGCATTCATTCAAATGACTCAAACCGATCTCTGTCACTTCTGTATTGGAAATATCAAGAAAATACAAATTGGGATGTCCTTTTAAGTGAATCAATCCGGCATCTCCTACTTGCGTGTGGGAGAGGTCGAGAGTAGCTAAAGTTGCAATACTTCCCAATTGCATCATTCCGATATCACCTATTTTGGTGTTGGAAATATAAAGAGAATCCAGATTCGTAAGCTCTTTTATGTGAATCATTCCTGCATCACTGATTTGAGTATTGGAAAGACTGAGACTTCTGAGTTCCTTAATTTCTTTCAAATATTTCAACCCAACATCATTGATTTCTGTGCCGGACATACCTAGAGAAGAAAAATACTCGAGTTCTCTTAAATGAACCAATCCTTCGCCGCTTACTTTTGTATTTGAAAGAGTAAGGCCTCTTAATAATGTGAGTTTCTTCAAATGAACCAGCCCTGCATCTGTTATCTGAGTCTTATCAAGAGAGAGGCTAAAGAGATGAGTAAGGCTACTTAAATGAATTAACCCCGCATCTGTTATTTTTGTGTTACTGAGATCGAGACCATTTAGAGATGAAAGATCTTTCAAGTGTATCAGTGTGGCATCAGTAACTCCTGGGCCAGTAAGAGTGAGCCAATCCATACCAACTTTTTTTAGATGAGTCAGAATCTCATCGTTTTTATGTGGATATTTCAAAGTTATTTTTACAGAGCCTCCACCTGGGCCTGGTTCAAATTCACCTCCTAAAGCTTTTATCCTATCGATTCCTCGCTTGCGTTGCCCGATTGATATCGCACAAGGTCCAATGAGAAGAATTAACGTGAGGAAGCTAAAGACACAAAGCCAAAACCATTTGGATTTGCGTTTCTTCTCATTATTTGCTGCTTGGATCATCAGGAGAACCTAATTTATTTATGATGTTGGGTGTAGTCAGAATTTCGTTGGTTTGGTGGAGCAACCCGAGAAATTTATTATCAGGCAACGCTTTTTTGATTCTCAACCCTTTCATTCAATGCTTCGGGTGCCTTAGGCACTCAGGCAATCCTGAACGGATTGACTGAGCTACCCGCTTCATAACGCCCAACGCCTAATCCCTAACGCCTATCCTCAATGTACCAATCGCTGGAAAAATTCTTGCTTGGGAACGCATTCCAGTAAATCATCGATGCGGCTTTCATTCAACCCTTGCGCCAGAATGGTAAATGTTTCGTGAGCCGCTTCCAGAGTCTGGCTGATTTCAGATTCTCCTTGAGAGGCATTCAGATAAAACGAAGTATAACCGTGGCAACCCCGCTTCGCCATTTCCTGAATGTAAAGCGTGTTCAATTTTGTTTTTATCTCGGCGTCATCAATCTGAAATTCAAGATAAGGATGAATCGAAACTCCTTTGCAGACCACTGGTAAGCCGACTTCGTTTGCGATCTTAGTTAATCCGGTTTTCAGTTGTTCGCCAATGTTCTGGACAATTGCAGGGACGTTGCGTCTTTTCACTTCTCGCAGCGTTGTCAGTGCAGCAGTCAAGCCAATCGTTTCGCCCCAGTAGGTACTTGAAATAAACATTTGGGCTGCGGGAGACATTACCTCTTGCTTGCCCGCAACAACTCCCATCGCGTAGCCGTTGGAAATCGATTTGGCGAAGACCGACATATCAGGCACAACGCCCACGACCGATTGAATGCCGTCTGTTGCCAGGCGAAATCCGGTGGTGACTTCGTCAAAAATAAGAATCACATCATGCTCGCGAGCCAGTTTTTGTACGCTTGCCAAATAACCAGTTGGTGGCAACTCCGAACGGAATGGCTCCATAATAATCGCAGCGACTTCACCACGATTCTTATCCAGCAACTCGCCCAGAACATTCAAGTCGTTATAAGGAAAAGGGATCGCAGTTCCTTCCAGAGAACGGGGCACACCAATCGGTTCGATGCCCGAAAACAGATGCTCGTCCAATCCAGGTTCTGCTGAAAGATTTGAGGCCATGTACCAATCGTGCCAGCCGTGGTATCCGCAGAATAGAATTTTATCTCGCCCGGTGGTTCCACGAGCAATGCGAACTGCAACCGCACATGCTTCGCCGCCACTTCGTGTGTAGCGAACCATTTCTGCACACGGAATTGTCGCGACCAATTCTTCAGCCAGTTCAAGTTCCAATTCATGCGTGATCGAAAAATTGGTTCCCTTATCGATTTGTGCTTTGACGGCTTCATCAACAACCGGATCGGCATACCCCAGCAGAATCGCACCGATGCCGGAAACCCAGTCGATGTATTCATTTCCATCCACATCCCAGATTCTGGCTCCCTTGCCGTGAGTAGCAAAGATTGGTGAGGCCCCAAAGGCGAACCGCGTCGGTCGGCGGCTAATCAATTGCGTCCCACCCGGTATCAATTCCAAAGCGCGCTGGTACATCGCCCACGACTTAGTGATCCGAGGATTTACCGGACTCTGTGCGGTACTCATTGATGATTCTTTCTCAACTAAAGTAACCCGAATTCATCTTCGATACTTGAACTCTTTCAGGAGATAAGAGAGTATACAAACCACTTCCTACTGAAAACTCTCAAGACAATGAAATGAGAGTATTTTGCTAAAGGGAAGTTCGAGTGACATTAGGTTACCCAGGGGGGTGACTGACTGGCTTTCTTGGAAAATTTCCAAATTCTTTTCATCCGTTCTCGTAACTTCTACGTTATGAATGAAACGGTCTTACTCCTGTCCGGCTGAAGTCTTCTTGTACATAAAAGGCCAATCTATGATTGAAGTCAACAATCTGACCCAGCATTATGGCGTGAAGCCGGTGCTGCGTGATATCAACCTGAAAATAAATTCCGGGGAACTTGTCGCAATTCTCGGTCCGAATGGGATGGGAAAAACGACATTACTCGCTGCGATTGCGGGAATTCTTTCGCCGCAAAAAGGGACTGTTGTTATCGATGGGTTGTGTCGTCGAAATACGGTCGAAGAAGAATTGGAAATCCGTAAACGTGTCATCTACGTTTCGGATCACCCTTGGCTACCCGCCAATCGAACGGGACGCGAATTCGTTCACAGCATCGCTCGGCTGTACGATCTTGATGAAGAAAAACTTCTCGATCTGACCCAGCGATTGCTCGAACTGTTCGATTTGAACGAAGTGGCGGATCATGCGTTGAGCAGCTATTCGAACGGGCAGAAACATAAAGCGGCTTTGTGTGCAGCTTTAGTGTGTGAAACGCCGGTGTTGTTAATCGATGAAGCGTTCTCCGGCGGATTAGACCCGGCTGGAATTCTCGCATTAAAAAAAGTGCTTCGACATCTGGTCGAAGAAAAAAACGCAACCGTCGTCGTCACCACCCCGGTGCCGGAACTTGTCGAAGAAGTTGCTGATCGCATCATCATTCTGAAAGAAGGGGAAGTCGCCGCGTTCGATAATATAGCCGGATTAAGAGAACAGGCGAGTTGCGAAGGTCCACTCAGCGAAGTGCTGCAAAAACTCGTGCATCCGGAAATTATCGATAAACTGGAAAGATATTTCGAGGTGGAATCATGAAAAACTGGATGCGCGTCGTCTTGCCACCGGGCATTTGGGTCGCCGGGCCCCTTTTCACTTATCTATTGGTTATGGGTGCCAGTTGGATGATATATTCTGCTTCTCCCTTTCAATCGAATGCTTATCAATTATTATTCCCGTTCCGTGATGCACTCGTAATGGCAGCGGCGTTCTCCTACGGCGTCTTTCGAGGTTACCGCTTTCACCCCATTTGCCAGCCAGAATATTTAGATTATTTGAAACAGACTGCTTGGACACCTCAAAAACCGTTACCGCTCGGTCCGGTTCATTTCGCCTGGCAAGACGTTATTGTCTTGCTCATTCTCTCGGTCACGATCTGGCCTGCTCCATTTTCCCACCCATTAGCCCCTTTTTTTACGATGACGATGGGCTACCTGCTTGCTTCAATGGTTCTCTTTCAGCTTAGTCATCTTTGGAAGCATCTTTATGTGATCGCGTTTGGCTGTAGCACCGCTTTTTTATTCTGGTCGCAGCCGACAGTATCAATTCCATTACTGATTCTTCTGTCTGTGATCGCTTCGCAGGGAATAAATGAATCTTTAGAGAAGCTGCATCGAAAGATTTTGGAGGAAACAATATCAGGCAGCGAGTCGTTTAATTATCGCCTCAAAATGTTCGGGCAGGATTCCATAAAACGACTGACTGGCTGGCCTTTCGATTTTCTGACTTCTCGAAAACCGACCTTTTTTTTCATGAAAGAAGAAATTACTTCGATTCCGCGAATTCATGGAATGTTAGTCAGCCTGTTGGTCGGCTGGTCTGTTTTCGCTGCCGCATTAATCATGTTCCAAGGGGCTGAAATTGAAGGCGACTATTGGGTTGAACTACTCAGTTCGGACAGTACCAGTTCGATGTTGTATTTAACACAACGTGTTCCAACCGTGCTTGAAATCGTTCAGCGAGAATATTTTTCCCCTGGGCAATCGATAGTAAGCCAGGAAGCCCTGCCAGTGCTGATGGTTTTGGGCCTTCCCAGTTTCTTTCTGTTTATTTTAAGGCTGAGTTATTACTGCAACGGATACAACCCACCGATCAACCTTTGGGGAAGATTACGAACTTTCCGTTGGATTATCCCCGAATACGACAAAGTGTTTGTCTCGCCCATTTCTATTTTACTGATTCCGGCGATACTCATTCCTGCTTCATTTTACATTGGATTCTCATCTTTGTTTACAGGACCGTTTATTATAACGCTGATGTTTTTGGCAGTGATGTTGATTGGTCCTAAACGGGTCGAATGGCAATTGACTGCCCCATGCAGATTGACTCGACCTGCAAAGTATCGCCAAGGTGATACCGATGGATTTATTGAGCTATAACCGAAAGAAAGAAAATGTGCCGGGAAGAACTGCGTTGATTCACTTCTTTGCTGCGGTCAGCCAGCGGTCGAGTTGGTTGGCGAATGTTTGCCGGTCTTTATCGCTGAAGTTGGCGGGGCCGCCTGTGATTTCGCCGCCGCCGCGTAGTTCATCCAGCAGGTTTCGCATCGCGAGCCGTTCGCCGATGTTGGCTGCTGTGTAAAGTTCGCCTCTCGGATTAAGCCCTTCCCCTCCCTTGGCGACCACGTTGGCGGCTAGCGGAATATCAGCCGTGATGACAAGATCGCCCGGTTCGAGCAGTTCGACAATTTTATGATCAGCCACATCTGCTCCCGCGGGAACAAGTAAACGCTCAACATATTCGTTGCCGGGAATGCGCATCGGCTGGTTCGCAACCAGTATTACTTTCGTCTTGGTTCGCCTGGCTGTACGAAAAAGTAGTTCCTTAATTTCGCCCGGGCAGGCATCCGCATCAACCCATATTTGCATCTGTTTTGTCCTGTGGAATAGGCGTTAGGTAGTAGGTAATAGGCGTTAGGAATTAAGTTGGGGCAACTCGTTTGCTGGCTTTGCTCTTTGCTACTTCATTTTTTCGAAGAGGCGTTCAATTGACAGAAGCTTCCAAGTATTCAACAATCGACGCTTTATTATACTTGTGTAAGACAGACAGGAATGTCTGTGCTCCTTTTTTTCTGTCAACAGGCATTCGCATATTATGAATGAACAGTCAT
>JAJRTM010000390.1 GCA_024278285.1 Planctomycetota bacterium | reverse complement strand
ACGTTTCATCGCAAGACGATTGGCGATGAGTAAACCGACAACCCACGTAAACTGGACACCAAGTTCCCACCAAAGGTTCTCGTCAGGAATTTTTCCGAGATAAATTGCCACCGGAAAATAAGCTAAATACTTAAAGGGCAGGTAATGAACCCAACTTGTTATCCAAAACGGCAGCCAATCGAGCGGAATCATGTGCCCGGAAAGGAAGTAGTTGAACATCATATAAATGAAAAGAAGCGAACTGACTTCCAGAAACCAGAAGCCGATCAGGCCGATAAGTGACTCAAGCAAAAAGCCGATCAGGAACCCGAAAACAAGTGAAAGTAGAAACGCCGCCCAGATTTCTGCGCGGGGAACATCTGGAAAGAAACTTCTGCAAAGATAAAAAACGACAGTAAAAGGGAGAATCGCAGTCAGGTAATAGACCATCTTATGTGCCAGCCTTCGCCAGAAAAGATAGCCAATCATATCCAGTGGTTGAGTGAGATACTTGTTGATGCTGCCATCGCGAATATCAGCCGAGATTCCGCTGGCAAGGCCAGTCATACTCGAAAACGCCCGGGCAATCATCACCAGTAAATAGTAGGCCACCATATCTTGATAAGTATATCCATTAAGCCCTGCGATTTCGTGGTCCGTTCCAACCGCATACACCTGGTACCAAAGAAAGACCTGCGTAATGATCGGCAAAAATCGGATAAATGTCGAAAAGAAAAAATCACCCCGGTAAACAAGCCGCTCTTCCAGGCTTGTTTTGAAAATGATTCCGCCGGTATGCAAAGAACTGCGCAACGACGCCATCACCGCGATCAAGCGATTTCGCGTGCCCTCGGGTTCAAGTTGTTCACCAGCAGTTGCCTGCATCAGTAATGATCTTCGTACTCAGATTCCATGATACATCATCGGAGGCGTTTAGCCTCCCTTTGAAAGCAAGAGTACCATATTTCGCCGTATCGAAGTAGCAAGCGACAAATTCAGTCTCGATTTTATTTCATCCGATTAAAGCATGCTTTCTTGCATTGAAGAAAACTAGCCATGGATGAGCTTAACAATGCTTCGCCTCCAACCAATTGTTACATGGTGACAAGCCATCTGGATGACCCAGATTCTGCAAAGTAGGAATTCGCCCAGCGGTCCAGATCTGGGGCAGATTGTGCGGATGCTTTCCGGATATTCATACCCTTTAAACAACAATCTGTCCCCAGCCACCTTCCTGTTGCGCCTTGGTTCTTGAATCCCCATCGCGGCATCGCCACAATCAAAAAGAGATTTGAACCACGAATAGAGACCAGTTAACACGAAATTTTCTTTTGGAAACTTCATCTCAAACGGTAGGATGGCGTGCTTGCACCCATCAAATACGCTTTCCAGTTCAATAGTCTGATGCCGGTGAATCAATGGCACAATAATAACAGATTACCTCTCCAATTTTCATTGAACGCAACTCGGCACGCGAAGATGGGTACAAGCACGCCATCCTACTGCGCCCCTAAGTATCATGCCCGTTATTGCTTGAGAGATGCTAACCGTGGAAATCAAAAAACGAGATTAGAAGATAAACTTTTAATTCATTAGATAATAGTATTGACTGATGTAGTCTTTGGCATTAGGATCATCTAAGTAATTAAACGATAGGTGGAATAAAAAGAGAAAGAAGTCATCATGGCTCGTCCGGAATCGGAACATCCGACAGAACTTGAACTGGAGATTTTGAAAGTGTTGTGGGGCGACTCGCCGCTGCCGGTTCGTGAGGTTCGGGCAAGGCTCGAAACACAGGCGGATCGCGTGCTGGCTCACAGTTCGGTCATTACGATTCTTAACATCATGCACCGCAAAGGATATTTGCGCAGGCGGAAAGAGGGGAAATCGTTTCTGTTTTCGCCCAAAGTGCAAAAAGAGAATGTGGCTGGCTGCATGATGAAAGATTTGCTCTCCCGCTTATTCGATGGTTCGCCCTCTGCGATGGTTTTGAATCTTCTCGAGGCGGCTGATGTCGATTCGGAAGAACTCGCAGAACTGCGAAAACTGATCTCCCGCAAAGCAAAGGAGCAATCAAAATGAATTGGGAATTATTTGTTGATCCAGCATTCAATACGCGTCTTTGCTTAACATTATTGCATTCGCTGTGGATTGTTGCGATTCTGGCGATGCTGGCAAAAGCGGCGGATTTCATCTGGCGAAACAGTTCGCTCGAAAAACGATATGCGATTCACGTGGCTGCAATTCTACTGGGGATCGCAGCGATTCCGATCACGTTTCTGCTGATCGGTGTTCCGGAAAATATGGAAAGCAGCCCGGTTGAATCGCACGCAGTCGCATTCGATCAAGCCCCGGCTCCGTCGCAAACTGCGTTACCGGTGGAAAGAGATTTGCAAGCCCCTGCAGACGAAATACAATCGGTCCTTCCTGCGACGCCACTCACCGGAAAATCTCCTGTTTCTGAAACAGCCGCGTTGCCAGTAGTTGTTGTATCGAAAGAAAAGCCCGCGTCTGTCTGGATGAAGGTAACGCCCTGGATTGTCGCTTTTTATCTGGCGGGTGTTGTTTTGATGCTTGCGAGATTGTTGGTCTCGATCATCAAAGCGAACCGGCTTGTTGCTTCTGCGACGGTTT
>JAJRTM010000389.1 GCA_024278285.1 Planctomycetota bacterium | reverse complement strand
AAGAGGAAATATCTTCCAGGGAAGCAACCACTTTACTTACCGAAGCGATGGACTCGTTTCTGCTTGAACTGGTTGAATTTTCCAGCGAAGGTCTTTCGGAACAAGCTCGGAAATCGATTCATCATCAATTATCGATTATTGCGGTTGGCGGTTACGGTCGCGCAGAGATGTTTCCTTTTTCCGATGTCGATCTGTTGATTACTTTTGAGCGAACATCAGATAACGAATTACGAGAATTCGCGTCGCAATTTATCAGAAATTGTTGGGATGCCCGGCTGAAGCTGGGAGCAGCAACACGTTCGATCTCTCAGACGGTTTCTTTATTGCGAGAAGAATCGCAGGTTGCCACCTCGCTGGTCGAAACTCGACTTGTCTGGGGAAGTGAAGAAATCCACCAGAAGTTGCGGACCCGGTTTGAAGGTTGGCTGCAAAAATCGAAACGATCATTTATCGATGCCTGCGAAGAATCTCGAAAGACCGAAGTCATCGAATCGGCTTCTGCTGTTTATTCCCTCGAACCCGATGTGAAAAAATCACCAGGCACGCTGCGGGATTTACAGATGATTATGTGGGTCGGCTTTGCCAAACATGGCCTCTCCAGCTTTCAGTCTCTTTGCGATCAAGGAGTGTTAAGTGAAGAAGTCGCTGAGAGGCTGATTCAGACACACGCTTATCTTTCCAATATTCGCATGCAGTTGCATATCCATGCGGATCGGGCGCAGGATCTTCTTACTTTGCAGGAACAACTGCGACTGACCGATCAGGTCGGTTTGACCGATTTAGCCGGGCAGCGTGCTGTTGAGCAGTTTATGCAGCAGTATTATCTCAATGCAGATTTCGTCGCCAAGACAGCAAAACGATTTATTGAATTGAACCGCCCCAGCACTTTTCAGGAGCGAATTTCTTCGCGAGTTTATCGCAAAGTTGTCGAACAAAAATATTTAATTGTTGCAGGACGTTTGAATGCACCTGGATACGAAATCGAAAAAATTGTTACCTCTGTCGAAGAAATCCTGAAAACTTTTCTTATCGCAGCTAAACATCAGGTTCGCGTTTCTTCACGATTTATAGAAGCGATTCAAAAACGCCTTCCAGAATTGCCTCGGACGGTTTCACAAACAGAAGCAGAGATATTCCTGGAGATTCTTGGGCAATTTGGTTATCTGGGAGAAACGCTGCGTGATCTGTTTGAATGTGGTCTGCTAGAAATTCTTATTCCGCAGTTCACTCACTCGCGCGGGTTGCTGCAATTCAATCACTATCATGCCTATACCGTTGATGAACATACACTGCGAACGCTGGATATTCTTGATGCGCTGACGAAACAGCCAGGAGAAATCCGTGAACAAATCTCGGAGCTAAAACAGAAACATCTTTTGCCTCTGGCGTTATTGCTGCACGATCTGGGAAAAGGTTTTGAGCAAGATCACAGCGAACTGGGAGCAGAAATCGCTCAACAAATTGGCGAACGTTTTCACCTCGAAAAAGATGCAACGCGGCAAATAGTGCTTCTGATTCGCGAACATCTCAGTATGTCGTTACTTGCGTTTCGGCGAGATACTTCCGACCCGCGTGTTGTCGCTGAATTCAGCCGCACGGTTCGGGACAGCGATACGCTACGCAAATTGTACCTGCTGACCATCTGCGATATTCAAGCGGTTGCACCAGGGATTTGGGATGACTGGAAAGAGCGTTTGCTTCATGAATTGTTCGAGCGGACCAGGCTTTCGCTCATCGGGAAATACGCGCGGCCTCACCTGAATCTACAACTGGATGAAATTCGTGATCAGGTTTTGCAAACGGCCACGCAAGATGATTTTACCGAAGACGAACTCGAACTTCTCATTTTTGAGTTGGCTCAGATGCCAGAGCATTATTTACTTTCGGTTTCTGTAGAAAGCATTGCCAGAGACCTACAAATTGCGATTCGCCTTGAAGATCAGCAGGTCAAAATTGCTCACCATTACGATGCAGAAACAGGCAGTCTGGAATTAACAGTCATCACTCGGCAGCGTGGTTTGGAACGCTGCTTTCATCGTTTAACTGGAGTTCTCACTGCGCTACATCTTTCCATCCTTTCGGCTGATATCTGCACCAGTCCTACGGGGCTTTTATGTGATCGTTTTCTGGTTGAAGATCAGGATATGACAGGGGAGCCTTCGCCGGCAAGGCTGGAGAAAATTGCCAATAAACTAAAAGAGGCAGCTTCTCGTCCCGTTTCTTTCGAGCAACTTTTCAAGAAACATCGTCGGTATCAATCGGCTGAAGATTCCGAACCGATCTCCAATCAACAATCGCATGTTTCGATTGATAATACGACATCAGAAACAGCAACAATTATCGACGTTTTTGCCCACGATCTGCCGGGATTGTTATTTACGCTTTCCAAAGCACTTTACGACCTGGATCTCTCTGTCACGCTAGCGAGAATCACAACGCACGTTGATCAGGTTGTCGATGTTTTTTATGTCACCACGCTTGAAGGAAAACCGCTTGATGAGATCGCCTGCAAAGCAATCCGCGACCGTCTGGAACATACCCTCAGCGAATTCGAACGCTATGGTTATCACTTGTTTGATGCGTGATTAGTTTTCGAAAGCCCGATTTACTTTCCCGGTATTCTATTCTCCTGATGACTCCGGCGATGCTACGTTAAGTAACAGAAACTTTTTTGGAACCAGTCACTGCTTTGCCAATCTTGTAACAAGGTTGATTAACGGCTTCCATTTCCGCTTCGATGTTCTTAACCGCATCTTCTTTGCAGATGATGACCAGCCCGATTCCCATATTGAAAACTCGTCGCATTTCTTCCAGTTCGATATTGCCCAGTTTTTGCAATTCGGTGAACAGTGTGGGGACTTCCCAACTGCTCTGATCAATTTTCAAATCGATATCTTCAGGAAGAATTCTTTCCAGATTTTCTGCCAGACCGCCGCCGGTAATATGTGCGATCCCGGTGACTCCATGCCAGGCTTCTTGATCGCCAAGAATCTGTTGCAATGCCTGTGAATAAATTTTGGTCGGAGTCAGTAACGCTTCGCCCACCGTAATATCCAAGCCGGGATAGAGATCATCCACCTTCAATTCTGCATGTTCAAAAACAACTTTGCGAATTAACGAATACCCGTTGGAATGAAACCCGGACGCCGCCAGTCCCAAAACGACATCGCCCGCTTGAATGGTTTCGCCGGTAATCATCTCTTCTTTTTCGACGACTGCGACACAAAAGCCAGCCAGATCAAAATCGTCCTTGCGATAGACATCGGGCATGATCGCAGTTTCGCCGCCGATGAGCGCCATTCCGGAATCTTTACATCCCTGCGCGATCCCTTTGACAAGCTGCTCGGTTCGAACCGGATCGTCTTCCCCCATCGCCAGATAATCGAGAAAGAACAACGGTTCTGCCCCCAGGCAAAGGCAATCGTTAACGCACATCGCGACTAAATCGATACCAATGGTACCGAAGATGCCAGTCATCTGTGCCAGTTTCAGTTTCGTCCCGACGCCATCGGTGCCGGAGACGAGAACAGGATCTTTGTACTTGCGCGAACCTTCTCCCATCAATCGAAACAGCCCCGCGAACCCTCCTTCCAGCGGCATCACTCGCGAAGTTTTTGTTCCTCGCACATGCCCGGAAATTCGACGCATCGATTCCTGATAAACATCGAGATCGACACCGGCAGATTTGTAATCAATGGTTGTCATTTTTACTCCGTTGTTATTTCAAATAAAATCACGCACGAGCCAGGGGTGTTACCCTGGGCTGTTAAATTTCTTAAGTTGTTATTATTGGTACTGTTGCGCCTTGGTTCTTGAATCCTCATCGCGGCATCGCCGCAACCAAATAGAAATATGAACCACGAATAGAGACCAATTAACACGAATTTATCTTTTGGAAAGTTCATCTCAAACTGTAGGATGGCGTGCTTGCACCCATCAAATACGCTTTCCAGTTTCTTAGTCTGATGCTGGTGAATCAATGCCAGAATAATAACAGATTACCTCTCCAATTTTCATTGAACGCAACTCGGCACGCGAAGATGGGTGCAAGCACGCCATCCTACGACGAACTGAAATTCAAGCTTTGCTTTGGGCTCATTCCACCTCTGACGCAGCACGGCTCACAGAGCCGTGGCACACGAATGTCTTATTTCTTGCAACAATTGCTCGACACCAAATTCCCTCAACTCTCCCATCTTCCGGGTTATTGCCGCCCCATCAGATAGAACGCTCGCGGTGAGGGGGAATTGAGTAGATCGTTGAGCATCGAAAGTTCTGTTTTCGCTTGAACGGATCCGAGTAAAATATCAGCCAGCGTGGGCGGATAACCGTATTCGATCACGTTCACTTTGGAAAGCCCGAGCTTTTTTTGTAAATCTTCGATCACTTTATCGAGATACGCAATCTCATCGACAAGCCCCTCCGCTTTCGCCTGGGTGGCAGTGAAAATTCTTCCTGTCGCGACCGATTCAATCTTCTTACGATTCATTTTCGGACGGCCCGATGCAATGACATCCAAAAACCTTTGATAGGCATCATCCAGAATTCCGTCCCAGACTTCGCGATCTCTCGGACTGATTTCCTTAAACGAACTGAGAGAATCTTTGAACTCGCCAGTGGTGAGAGGCTCCGATTTCATCCCGACTTTTTCAGCCAGGTCGACCACATTGTAATGAGGAATGATCACGCCGATGGAGCCGGTCCAGGTGGTTGGCTCTGCGTAAATTCGCCCCTCTTTTCCTGCCCCCATCGCGATGTAATATCCGCCCGATGCTGCGATTCGTTTCATCGAAACATAAACAGGTTTTATCTTGGAAAGTTTTGTCAGCTTGTTGTAAATTTGATGGCTGTCTGCAACCAATCCGCCTGGGCTGTCGACGACAACAATCGCTCCCTTGACATCATCATCTTCAATCGCGCGATCAATTTCTTTCAGCAGCCGTTCTGTGAAAGGGGGCATGATGGTTGTCGAAACATTGAAGATCGCAATCTTATCCTTGGCTCCCTTATCCCCCGAGAAATGCTTTTCGAGTGGGGCATCCTCTGTACTCATGTTCGAAGCTGAAGAGGAAATCAGAACAATGTTCAGCAGAATTGAAAAGACAAAGATCATCTGAAACAGCCGCGACAAAAGCCCTCTGCCTCGAGACTGATTCTCCACAACAATGCGAACAACCTGTTCGTTTGATCCTGAAGGGCTGGCAGCGCCTGATGTTGAACGTGAATCGGAGTCATCCATTAAAATTCTCTCCCTTGAGACAGCGATAACCCAGCACGGCTGGTCTGTTCTGACCGCCGTAACCAAAAACTGATTTTCTGAAATTTGCGAACCGCTCGTAAACTTTTACCGTTAGTGATACAAACTATTGATGCAAGAAACAAAGGTGATTCGAGCAGAGGGGCCATTTTACCTGAAATGTTCAGAGGAAAGTAGTCTTGACTGTTTATAGACGGACCACTGACTGGCTGCAACTAAGTGAAGCCAGCATCGACCAATCAATAACTGTCGCATCTTACGACCAAAGGGTGCACATTGGGGATTGTGAGGTCGTGCAAAAGAAGGCTTTGCTTCGTTCGCAGCAGCATCAATTGAGCAAACCCCGAGGTAGCCCCCCGAAAATGCCGGAACAACTGCAGGATGCTTGCTTCTGGAGTTTTTTCAAAAACGATTTTCAATACAAGCCCAATGCTGGCCTCATTACGGAGCCAGATCAAACTCGTAGTAATTCTTTTCGATGCTGCCAACCATAATAGAGAGGGTTGTTTTTCGGTTGTATTTTTCGGGAATATACGCTTTTCGGGAAGAAACCGTCTCCCCCGGTATCGGCCCGGCTTCTGCTTGAGTTGCCTCATTAATTTTATATGCCGTAATTTCGACCTGCTTGGAACCCTCGCTGGAGTCGAATGAGAACTTGCCATCTTTAATCGGCCCCGCAAAGCTATGCCCGTTGCCATCGCTTGGCCGAAAGATGATTTGCCCTTCTTCGACGGGAGATCCGTCAAAAAGAACGGTCCCCGTAACAGGAAATTTTGTGAGGCCATCGGCAGTTTCTCCACACCCGATACAGGCCACAACCCAAACCAATCCCATTGCTGAAAAAAGATATCGCACTGTTCAAATTCCTCATGGCTTGTCAGAAAATAAAATGGAAAGTTTTTCTGTCATTGAAATTCAAATTCCCAAAGTTCCAATGACAATAACAAAAAATGTAGCCACACTCGCCTGAGCGTAGCTACAAGGGATAAACAGGCCATTCGACAGGCGAGCCGGGGGTGTGAACCCCCTGGTCACTTTGTTGAATCATAACCGGTCACCAACAGTTCGCTCGAAAGTCACCAGGGCCATCACTGGCCCGGCTCGCCTGGATCAGGAAATGGCAAAGCAGAAAACATTCCTAATACTCTCCAACAACTTCGCCGCCAGCACGGGTTCCCAGTGCATGGAAGGTTCCGCGATCAACGTTCTCCGAAACAAAACGAACGGCTCCATCGGCCAGCAAACATTGTGCACCACCGGTATGATAACTGCGAGCAAAGTTTTGAATGGTGATATCTGCGGTCGAGTTTGTTGAAATGCAAGGGGCGTTCAAAACCACACTCTTACAGGAGTAATGTTCGTCAGCGATCGATGTATTAGGAGGTTCGAGTGTTGTAAACATGCCTGATCCCCATCGCCCGCCGCCCCAATATTGTCCGGCCGCTCCCCAGCCAATTCCTGTTTTGCCTCGAATGATCGCTTCGCTGTGCATAATCGTGTTGGATGTGCCATCGATGATATCCCGCATTTGTGTTTTTGACTGCATGTACAAGATCCCATTCATTGCGACATTATTAGGATTTGTATCATTCATTCGAATTCTTGTGCTTCCGGCACATCCCACATAGCTCCCTTCAAACAGTCCACGATAATTGAAGCCGGGAGTTGAAGGATCCGAAGGACACATCAGTACGGGAATGACCGTTGCACCGATGGAGACAGGAATCCCCCAGATACCCATTGTCGTATCGGCTGAATAAATATCGTAAAGCGGAGCTTGCTCTACAAAAGGGAGTAACTGCTGCATCCAGGTTTCACGTTCATGCATTGCGCTGCTATCGCCTGCATGCCGCACGCCATACGGAAATGTACGATGGGTGTCGTGATAATTGTGCATCGCCAGACCAATTTGCTTCAAATTGTTTTTGCACGAACTTCGCCGGGCCGCTTCACGTGCCTGCTGCACAGCCGGAAGTAGCAGTGCCACGAGGATGGCAATGATTGCTATCACCACCAATAATTCAATCAACGTAAATGCTGGGCGAGGTTGCTTGCGTGAAAGATTCATAAGTATCTCCTTTAAGCCTGGTTAAAAAGAAGGAACCTCACAATGAGGACCAATTGAGAAGTTGCCGAATTCGGCACCATAAACATTTATAACTCCTAAGGATTACTAGCCAGAGCCACGCTTTGCCGAGGCAGGCATGTCCAGGGTCGTTACGAATTTTATGACAAAACTAAAATCACATCTTGTTGTTGAGTTTCCCTTTTCCTGAAGCAGTAATTTTGCTGAGGATTGGGTGATTATCTCGAATATGAAAAGCAAGAGCCTTGCGGGCTTCTCGCCAATCTTTATTGAGCAATGCTTCTAAAACCGCACGGTGCTGGCGAAGAGTTTCCATTGCAACTTTCTGATCTTTATCTTCCCAACGAAACAGCACATCAAAGTACTGCCCCTGATGCTTGAAAAAGTCACTGATGTAAGTGTTCCCTGCCGACTTGATGAGATAAGCATGCATCGATTCATCAATTTCCCCAACACCGTTTTGTGCCGAAGGAACTGAATTGAGTTCGAGCAATGCCTGAAGTTTTCCTGCCTCAAGATGTGGTCGCGATAAGTCTAATGCTTTCAATTCAAGCACTTCACGTACTTCAAGGAATGCCTGCAAATCTTCCTGACGAAATGGTCGCAATCGCCAGCCCCGCCGGGGAATGTGATCCAACATCCCCAAGCCTGCCAGTTGATGCAAGATATTACGGATGGCAGAGCGGCTGATTCCATATTTTTCAGCCGTCGCCTCTTCTCGCAAATAGATTGATTCACCTTCCAAAGAAAGCATGACTAAATCATCTCTGATCTCTCTCAATATGTCTTGTGGCTGCTGAGGAAGAGATGTTTTTTTTTCTGATTGCTGCTTTGAAGAACCATTTTCGCAAGGCATCAGGCGTCGGTTTGCTCCTTTTACTAACAAGCCTTCTTCAATCAACTCGGAAACAGCCGCTCGCACAGGCGTGAAACTGACTTGATAAAATTCGGAAAGCGAACCAAGCGTCAATTGCACAGGCAATTCTTGCCCGGATTGCAGGCGAGCAGTTAAGTCTTCTTTAATGTAGTTGGCAATGGACATTTGAAAATGAATTCGCACAAAAAATGTGGAAAAAATGACTTGAATCTATTTGTTTGTATTTTTTAAGAAAAAAAACAGAACAGCCTCCTTCTACTTGATCTTGGCGACAATGTCAATTACATTGTCACCAAAGAAAACATTATTTGCTCAAAACAACTTAGAAGGAATTTGTTCAATGACCAAACAGTCTAAGATCGTCTCCCCCGACAAAACTGGTGCTTCCGGGGCTTCTCGTCGGGGTTTTCTGCACGCTGCTGGCGGTGCGGCTATGCTAAGTGCCAGTGGCGCATTGATGCCGAATCTTTTTGCCGCGGACTCCGATCAAGCGAATCGCAAAATCAGGATGGGAATTGTCGGCGGGCGATTTGGCCTCGGCTTTCAGTGGCACGAACACCCCAACTGCACCGTAACCGGCGTCGCAGAATTACGGCCGGAACGCCGTGATCGGCTCAGCAAAACTTACCGTTGTGATAAAAAGTATGATTCGATGGAAATCATGCTCAAAGAAGCCAAAGATATTGATGCGGTTGGTATTTTTACCGAAGCTCCCAATCATGTCCCTCACAGTATTGCTGCAATGAAAGCAGGTAAGCATGTTGTCTGTGCGGTTCCGGCTGCGATGAATCTGGAGGAATGCCAGCAGTTGATTGATGTCGTGAAATCAACCGGCAAAACCTTCATGATGGCGGAAACGAGCTACTGGCAGCAGAGTACGATTTCGGCTCGCAAGTTTTTTCAGGATGGGAAATTCGGCGATCTAATCTATTGCGAATCGATGTACCAGCACGACGGGCTTGATTCTCTCTTCTTCGAAAACGGCAAAAAGACCTGGCGACACGGTTTTCCCCCCATGCACTACCCGACACATTGCACCGCCCATTTAGTGGGGGTGACCGGACAGCGACTGGCTGAAGTGGTTTGTCATGGCTGGGGAGATGATAATGAAATTCTGAAGAACAACGCCTACGATAATCCGTTCTGGGATGAAACCGCGATGTTCAAAACAGACACCGGCATGGGCTTCAATGTACGAGTTTGGTGGCGAGGAGCACATCGAGGTGGCGAACGAGCCGAGTGGATTGGCGATGACATGAGCTTCTACGGTCATCATCCTAATGGACAGGGACCATTGATTATCCGAAAAGGAAATCAAACCGAAAAAGATGACGCGGGCTTTGTCAGAAACTTGCCCAAGTTCGAAAACTACAAACAACCAAACTGGTGGGAAACCGAAATGCTTCCCAAACCGCTACGCCACAACAGCGGACACCACGGTTCGCACACTTTCATCACCCACGAATTTATCGATTCGCTGATCAAACAACGGACTCCAGCGGTCGATGTCTACGAAGCAGTCGCCTATACTGCACCCGGCATCGTCGCCCATCAATCGGCCCTCAAAGGTGGCGAGCTGTTGAAGATTCCAGATTTTGGAAGAGCGTAACATTGATACTTCCTGGTAATCCAGTTGATCGATGGACAAAGTAGGTCAGGCTTTCCAGCCTGACAAAAAGGTTTCCAATACGGTTCGTATTCGTTCAGAACAACTCGCGTTTCGTAGGATGGCGTGCTTGCAACCATCTTCGCGTGCCGGGTTACGTCCAACAACAAAACCGAGTTAAATCCGTTATCATACATCAATGGGTTTACGAAGTGGAGGCCGTATTTGATGGGTGCAAGCACGCCATCCTACGCCTCAAAGAAACCGACAGATGTTTGTTTGGTCGATGCGTAAAGAAAGCGAGACAAATTGATGCACGGCTTGGAATCCTTTCAGTTAAGTTGGATCGATTACGCGGCGTTCGGCACCTATTTCGTTGTGCTGTGCGTGATCGGTTTGTGGGTCGGACGGAAAGAAAAAACGGAAGCGAACGACTATTTTCTGGCGGGGCGCACGCTGCCCTGGTATGTTGTGGGAAGTTCTTT
>JAJRTM010000388.1 GCA_024278285.1 Planctomycetota bacterium | reverse complement strand
TCGATGAAATGCTGTGTATAAGTGGGTTTTGTTTTGCTGTGTAAATATTATCGAAACAGGGTTCCCAATGTCGAAGTCCAATACAGAAATGAATCAGAGTGTTGCAGAGAAGCCAGGACCAGGAAAACAAGTTGCTCAACAAATGAAGTTGAAAAATGGGAATACGATCTGTTACTACGTTTATCTTCCTGAGGATTATAGTACAGGCACAAAATTTTCTTTGATGCTGTTTCTGCACGGCAGAGGCGAACGCGGGGATACTCCGCAGGAGTTGAAGCGGGTTCTTGTTCACGGTCCTCCCAAGTTAATCGAACAAGGCAAACAATTCCCCTGTATCGTTATCTCTCCCCAACAGACAACGGATAATTTATGGTGGACGATTCGTAATCTGCTTGAGTTTTTGCCCATCATCGAAGAAAAATACTCGGTCGATCCCCAGCGTATATTCTGTACCGGATTAAGCATGGGTGGCTTTGCAGCCTGGTCTTTGGCGGCAGAATTGCCGGGATACTTCGCAGCGATTGCTCCGGTGTGTGGTGGCGGCGAAGTTGAATGGGCTGAAAGATTAACACAAACTCCCACCTGGGCGTTTCATGGATCCAAAGACGATGTCATTGCGATAAAACGCTCTGAAGAAATGGTCGAAGCGATTCAAAAATTAAAAGGAAACGTTAAACTGACAACCTACCCCGATCTTGGTCACGACAGTTGGACCGTCACGTACAGTAATCCCGATTTATATCGGTGGTTATTTTCACAAAAAACGTAGTTGAGGTTGCCTTGGTTTCCCATTCATCAGATACCGATCATCCGCCGCAGCCGCAATCTGGCAGAGACTCTTTCGCTCAGGAGCGGGAAGATTTGTCTCCCTGGTTTTTTACACTCAGCGATTGCGATTCGCCAATCTGCTGGAAACAACTGTTCGGCAACGAGCATCCGACAGAACTGGATATTGGTTGTGGACGTGGTTTATTCGTTTTCAATGCTTCTGAGAATCGGCCGAAAACAAATTACCTCGGATTGGAAATCGATTTCAAAGAAGGAAGGCGTGCGGCCAAACGTCTCAAAAAAGCAAACCGTGCGAATGCTCGCATTTTGGGGGGAGATGCAAAACGAGCTTTATCGCAGTTCATCCCGAAAGAATCTGTCGCAGCGATCCACGTCTATTTCCCCGACCCCTGGTGGAAAGCGAAGCATCATAAACGTCGATTATTCACCGCAGAATTTGCCCAACAAGTTTATCAAACACTCCAACCGGGCGGCTTGTTGCACGGTTGGACCGATGTTTTCGATTACTGGGAATTGATGAGCGGGCATATCCAGGAAATTGAACAATTCAAGGAACTTCCCGCCCCGCAAGAGCGTTTTGCAGAACATAATATGGATTATCAAACCAGTTTCGAAAGAAAAAAACGTCTCGCCGGCTGGCCTATTTACCGCGGATTGTGGCAGAAAGAAAGCTGAGAGGACCGCAAGTCGTTTAACTGGTTTGCTGAAAGAAGTCTTTTGTTTTCTCGGGAGCAGCTTCCACAATAAGTAAGCCGTGGTAGGCATGGACAGCATCACGACCTGTCGCATTTTTATCGGGCATGAAATCTTCTTTGCTGCGAGTGGTGATTAAAACCGTACGAGAAGAAACGCTTTGATGTTTCAATATTTCTTCCTGAATATTCGCTGGTGAATAATCAGCCCCCGCTTCTACAATTGCGAGTTGATCCAACCAGGCGTGAATTTGTTCGCCACGTCTGCTGCCAAACCATTCCAGTTTATCTTTCCCGAGACAAATAGAATCGAGTTGCTGGACGCCACATTCCTGTGTATGTTTCCAGCCAATGGTTGCTGCCAACGAGACTCCGTTTTCGATCAACGCAGTTTGTTCAACCGAACTCTCGCCGTTTCGCTCGGCATGATTATTACTGTTGGAAAGTTGACGATCCTGCCAAAGGTCAAGAATTAACAGAAGACGCTGATCGCGAATCTGTCTGTATTCGCGAACCATTAATTCATTTCTGCGAGCCGATGTTTTCCAGTGAATCGAGCGAAGTTCGTCGCCAGGTCTGTATTCTCGAATACGATGAAATTCATCATGGTGTGGCCCCGCATTCCCTTTCGAAAATCGACTCGCTTCGCTCCCTTCCTGAGAACGCCTGTGCCACCATTGTGCCAACAGACCAATACGAGGGTGAATCAGAATTTCATCCTGAATATCCACCAGTTGTCCCCGTTCTACAATCCCGAGCGGAAAACGGGACGTAACGCGAACCGGTCCCAATCGGTATCGACCACGCTGCATGAACCGAATCTGATATTGCCCCTTGCGAGAGGCATGGGCAGGAACCTGCGCAAAAACAATTTTTCCGGTTAATTGCTCCCGTGGACCAACAATCTGATCTTCGACGGTAATCAATGCCGAAGGGATCACTCTTTTTTTGTTAGAGACAGTGATATCAATTGACGTTGGCTCTCCTACCATGAGCCGCTTGGGCAATTGTCGAGAAAGAAACAGCTTGCGTGTCATCGCGAATGTCACACCGCCGTTAACGATAAACGGCCCTGCCATTAATGCAAAAATTAACATCAAGGTGTTCGTTTTGCCAAATAAGGCCCCCAATAGCATAATGGCCAGCATCGCAATGTAAATTTGCCCCTCGATTGGTAATCGAAACAAATTATGAGATTGCTGCCTCGATCCGAAGGACGTTTTACCACGGTATGCGAACCTGGTTGCTCGTAATCGAGCGAGACTTTGCTGTTCCAGCAAGGTTTTCATGCCCCAGACTGAAATCAACAGCAAGAGAAGAGAAATTGCCCAGACCACAAATTGGGGAACAACGTGATGCAGGTAACCAGTTAATAACTCTGCCAGCAATAGGCCAAGTCCAACAAGCATGGCTGCCCAGGAAATAAGAACTTTCTGCCAGACTGCTTGATTAGAATTTGTCATAAATCATTAGTTCAGTGATATTTTGCTGGCGAATGCCTGAAAAGCTGGTAAGCTTGCTGCCATGAATCCCGCTGGATCAACGAGCTACACCCGTTCCCTGAATTGGCGTTGACTCTGTTTTGTCCCTGCTCAGATTTGTCCCTGCGTAGTGCAGCAGCGATAAGGTTTTATGAAAGTGTTGAATTTGTTTTAAGTTCCAACAGATCAACTCACTCACCCCGGTAGAGGCAAATCATCAATTGGATCTATTTTGTCAAAAAGTCTCTGAATGACAATCCCCAATATCCAATAAGCCTCTGAATTCACTCACAAACTTCTGATTGATATAATCCCAGACGGGAAAGATCTGATATGGCAAAAACATACGATCAACAACCAGAGCAGAATCCCTTTTTACCGCCCGATTCAGGCTTACCAGGTGGGTATCCTCCGCCCAGTTCTCAATCGTTTGAGAGTATTCCACATTACTCCGGTGGTGTTGAGAAATCCAGGAACCGAGGAATGGATCGCTTTCTGGCAAGAATACTCACCTTTATCGTGATTGTTGCCGTGTTTGTCCTTCTGGTTGTTTTTCTAAAGAACATCTCGCCCGAAGGCAATAACCAAATGGATATTACGCCGGGCGAACGAACAGGAACCGCTGCGCCTATTGAAACACCCGCCAGCGATATCATTGGTGAATGATACGCAAGTTTCGCCCAGCAACCATTTATAAAACGGTGTGTACTTGGGTGCACCCCGTTTTGTAGGTTGTTCAGGTTTTTGTTTTTGTGGGGCGGCGACCGGCTTGTTGGCGTTGGCGGCGGGACCAGAATTGGGGCATCGAGTCATTATCGCTCGGATAATCCGCTCGGAGTTGCAACAAGGCTTAGCCGCCGCGAAGTAGTAAAACGGTTTTCAAAACTGAAAGTGAGCGGCAAGAAGAGGGCAAAGATGCGAGAAGCCAATAATTTTGAGCAGATGACATGGGAGGATAAGCGAGCTTTAATTGAGCTGGTATTTAATGGCACTGCCCCTGATGGTCGTCCGATGGGCATCTATGTTTCGCCGATCAACGGGCAGAAAAACCATCGCCAAAAACAATGGGCCTTTATTATTCGGGGTTTTGCTCCAGCCTGTGCAGATCAGCGTGTTACGCAATGTGCATCGCGTTGATAAGGACCAGGCCATCGGAAATTTGACTCTCGGCGACGAGTTGTTCAACTTGATGATGAATGGAGACAATCGCCCGCCGCTGCGGTATTTCCATCCAGATTTCTTTTGTTAATGTCTTCATGAAATCGTTTTTCTTAATAACGAAATAATCTTGTATGAACTAACGGTCAATGTTATTTCCCATAAAGACTACTACTGTGGAATGCGTGGGAAAGAAGCCGTTTCAAACAAGCAAGCCCCGGCACCTGGATCGTTTTGATCGTCAAGTCAGTACCTTCTTCTGAGGGTTGTACCGCGTGTTTTGAAAAGATACGATCAACTCAATGGAACAGACAGCCCATGTCAAAGGCTCAGTTTCTTATTGAACAAGCTTCAAAATAGTATTTTATTTGAATAGAAACAACGATAGGATTTCCCGTGGCTGAACAGATTACGATTGAAATGATGCGTCAACACCTTTTTAGTGCCATCGTTTGTGATGCGCTCGATTCGGTCGGGCTGCCGCATCAATCGCCGAGAATCCCGTTGCGTCCGATGACGGTAGAAACTGTACTGGTCGGTCGATGCAAAACGACGCTGTGGGGAGAGATGTTTCATCACGATAAGAACCCGTATGAACTCGAACTGCAAGCAGTTGATTCGCTTTGTCCGGATGAGATTCTGATTGCCGCAGCGGGGGGATCGACGCGGTCCGGGATTTGGGGCGAACTACTTTCAACCGCTGCGAATTTTCGTGGCTGCAAGGGAGTGATTGTCGATGGAGCCGTTCGTGACATCCGCCAGATGCGCGCAATGGAATTCCCGGTCTGGGCAACCGCTGCCTCCATCTACGACAGCAAAGACCGCAATCGTGTTGTTGATGTTGATATTCCTGTCGAAATCGATGGCGTTGTTTTTTCGCCGGGCGATCTGGTCTTTGCCGATATCGATGGCGTTGTCGTCGTGCCTCAACATGTCGAAGAAGAAGTGATCAAACTCGCCTGGGAAAAAGTCCACGATGAAAACGAATTCCGTGACAGCATCAAAAACGGTATG
>JAJRTM010000387.1 GCA_024278285.1 Planctomycetota bacterium | reverse complement strand
GCAAGCAGTTGGTGGGATTATCGTAATTTCCAATGGAATCGCGATAACGAAATGTTGAAGCTGGAAAAAACGCGTGTTAACGCCGTGGTAAAAAAATCCTCTACATTTCTGGATACCTTCTGGAAACTGGCCCAAAAAAATCACATTCCCGACCGCTGGCTGATTCGTTCGACAGACTTGGACAGTCTGGAACAGGCGATGAATCAGAAAGACCCGCAAGTTCGTCTGCGAATTCTTAAACGAATGCAGCCGTTCATGGAATGCTACCCTCCTTACTGGTACTACCTGGCAAGAACTCAGCAGGCTCTTGGGAAAATGTTTGAAGCAATGGCTACTTACAAGCAATTGGCCACTCTGGAATCAGGACACTTTCGCAGGGACGACATGCTGGCTACTGCGTATGCAAATCAGGCGGTCATTCAAGCACATCTGGGACAACACACTGCTTCGGTGGAAACTGCAAAAAAAGCTTTGAATGAATCTGCACAAGTTTGGGAAGCGAACCTGGCTTGTGCCAAAATTCTTCAAAAAGCGGGAGAACTGGCTGATGCAGAAGATGCAATTTTGCGCAATCTGGATGTCGAACTGGAACGAGAACAAAGTACCGTCACTTTACTCACCTTTTATTACGACACCAATAACACGACAAAGCTGGCTAAATACCTGGGTGATGAAAAAGTGCTCGCCTACATTCCGCCGCCTGTTTTGATTCGATTCGCTTCCCGATTACCAGAACATCAAACGCCCCCCATCGTCTGGACTGCGCTGGCGTCATCACTGCGAATCGAACCTCGCTTGCGATTTGGCGATGACAGTATCATCGTCGCCTATCATCCTGTCTGGAAGATTGATCGAAGCAAAGTCTCGCTGCATTTTGGGGATCGCATTATCGAAGGCGAAAAATTTCGCCAGAACGATGTCGATTACATTCTCTTCCCGCAAGTGGCAGAACTGGGGAGTCTGCTCTCTGGTCCTTCCGATCTTCCTGCTCTCAAACTGGAAATTCAATACGGCAAGAAAGATCCGATCCAGCTTGCTTTTTCTGATCAATCAATAATCGGGAAAACAAATGCGACACGCCAGAATGGTTCCAGCCGTGTCGCAACGGAATCGCACAGGTATCACTTGACCGCTGCCAGATGGGGAACAAAACAAATTGCTTATGTCCCACATCCATTCCCCAAAACCGCACAGGTTCCTGATGTTTACGGCAAGCTGGGAAGCATGAAGGAAATTAAAACCGCGGAAAAGATTGAGTTTGAACCCAAGGCTCCAGAAACCCCAAAGGGATCAGAATTGCGATAGAAACCGGACATCGTTTTCGTAAAGTAGACGAATATCGTGGATGCCATAACGTTTCATACAAAGGCGTTCCATCCCCAGGCCAAATGCGAAGCCAGATACTTTTTCGGGATCGTAACCGACCGCTTTGAGTACATTCGGGTCAACCATGCCCGCCCCGCCGACTTCGAGCCAGGTATCTCCCCATTGCATGTCGACCTCAACAGAAGGTTCGGTGAATGGAAAGAAGGAGGGGCGAAAACGGATCGCGACATCGTCTCCCAGGTATTCGGTCGCAATCATCTTTAGAATAGTTTTCAGATGAGACATCGTCACATCGGTATCGATATACAACCCTTCCATCTGATGAAACATGCAGGAGTGTGTTGCATCGATGGTATCGGGCCGATAAACACGACCGGTGGAAATAATGCGAACCGGCGGCGGCGTTTGTTCCATCACACGAATTTGCACGGTTGATGTTTGAGATCGCAACAGCCACGGCCCTCCTTGTCCGGCCTGGGCAACAGCAAGATAAAAATTATCGAGCGGGTCTCGGGCAGGATGATCTTCCGGGATATTCAAGGCGACGAAGTTATGATAGTCATCCTCAACTTCAGGGCCATCTTCGACATCAAAGCCGAGTCGTCCTGCGATATCTTTGAATTCTGAAAGTGTTTGAGAAATCGGATGCCTCTTTCCGAGGGAAAACGGATGCCCCGGCAACGTGACATCAACGCCATCAATCTTTTTTTCAGGCTTTCCTAAACCATTTTTACGCTCTTCAATCGCTTGTTCAACAGTTTTCTTGGCGAGATTAAAACGCTTTCCCAACTCCGGACGTTCTTCCCGACTCGCTTTTGAAAGGACTTGTTGAATTTCCTTGAGCCGCCCTTTTTTCTTGCCCAGAAATTGAATCCGAACTTCTTCAATCGCGTCCGCATCCTGCGCATCGCTTATCGCTTGCAACGCTTCCTGCTGGTAAGTATCAAGGGTCTCGATTAAATTCATGTTCGATTAGTTTCTCGAAATTTGAACGCAAGTAAGGCTCACAATAAAAAAAACCGAAGCCGGACTGACACATACGTGCAACCAGACTTCGGCAATATATTTTCAGTCTCTTACAGATGACCTGGCTTCTTACTGCCAGGTCGAATCCTGTTTAAACCATTGATTTTTTCACTTCAGTAATAACTTCAGTAAATACTTCTGGCTGATTGATCGCCAGTTCGCTTAGCGATTTACGATTCAGTCCGATGCCTGATTTGTGCAATGCGTTGATGAACTGGGAATATCGAATTCCGTGAATTCGGCAAGCGGCGTTCAGGCGTGTAATCCACAAACGTCGCATTTCGCGTTTACGTACCCGACGGTCACGGTAAGCGTATGCCCGTGAACGAATGATAGTTTCTTTGACTGTACGCAGCAGATTCTTTCTGCCACCAAAGTTGCCACGAGCTTCGCGGAACAATCTTTTTTTCGCCTTGTGACGGGCGACACCACTTTTAATTTTCATCTTATCTTCACTACCGTTTCTGTATCTCTATTAACTGGCAACACTTACGCTTCTCAAAGTTAACCGCCTTCAGGCTCCCGGTTTAAGAGCCAGGGCTATTTTTTTAGCCAATGTTCCACAAATGACACCATCCTGGCGCAATCGTCGTTTTCGGCTGGCACTCTTTTTTCCCATGATATGACCACGGTTGGAGTTGCGATGCTTCACTTTACCGGTTCCAGTTACCTTGAACCGCTTCTGCATCCCTTTATGTGTTTTTTGCTTAGGCATTTTATCACCACTGTTTGCTGCTCAAAATTATGAACAATTATTTCTTCTTGAAATTTAACTCAATCAATGTAACGTATTACTCTGAATGCAGTTACGTATCGTAATGCTCTCAGGTAGATTTCAGGCATTCCAAGTTTGTCTGAAATCGAAGTCGGGAAGTATAGCAGGCAAACTCCCCGACTGGTAGCGATATCACCCAAAACCAGAAAAAAGTTCCCGGTTCCCGGTCAAAAACGCTGTTGGGGCCACTATTTAGGGGCCAGGATAGCAGACATACTTCGCCCACTCTCCATGCCGGGCGGCTTTTCCACTTTGGAAATATCTTCCAGGCTCGCAATAATACTCTCCAGAATTTGACGCCCACGCTCGTGGTGAGCATTTTCTCGCCCTCGGAACATCACGTTCAATTTGACTTTATCGTGATGGGCAAGGAAATCCCGAGCCTTCTTCATTTTGAAGTCGATATCGTGCTCCCCAATTTTAGGACGCAAGCGAATCTCTTTCATTTGAGTCTGATGAACTTTTGTGTTCTTGCTGAGCCTTTTCTTCTGTTCGTACTTGAATTTTCCGTAATCCATAATTCGACAAACAGGAGGGTTTTCTTTCGGTGCGACCTCAACCAGGTCCATACCGGCCTCCAAGGCAAGGGATTTTGCTTCAAGTGTTTCAATAATCCCCAGTTTTTCGCCATCGTAATTGATGACCCGAACAGGTGAGATCCTGATTTGCTCATTCACTCGGTGCGTAGTCTCGATTGTGTTTCCCTTTCAATAATCCTGCGAAAACGACCAAGCAGTTTTGGCCTGTGATATTTACATTGTACAAGAAGTGGACTTTCTCGTCTGCCTGACAACACGGTATATATTGATAAAAAGTATCTGATCTGTCTACCATGACGCAACATTTGTTTTTTATCGAGGTTTTTTACTTTGGTCAAGCAGAGTTACATAAAATTTGTGCAGGATTCAAAGAGGATTGCCTCAATTCTCTTTTCTCTACAGATTAATTTCAGCTCTAAAAACAAGCATGTCTTGGTAAAGTAGTCAAAACGTGCTAAAACACCATCTACCTGTTTGTCCTTCGGTTCGTACAATGCAGGGCGACAGTTTTTTTTGCAACCGCAGTATTTATCGCAACAAACGGCAGGGAGCCAGGAAATGTCAATTAAAATTTCAGCCACCAATTGGTATCGAAGTCATCTTGCTCTGATTTATTTCGGGTTGCTCTGTTGCTTCTGCTTTTCAAATGTTCTTTTTGCTCAGGAAAAAAAAGAAGGGCAATCGGTTCCAGAAAATAAGAAAAAAATTCAACTGGAAGATCTGCTCAATCAATTGAAACAGGTGGGTGATGACGAACTGAAAATAATCACCAAGCCGAATCAGACACCCGAGCAAATTCAAAAGACCGAAAACAAACGCAAGGCGATTGCGTTATTCATGACGGGACGAAATTACGAGCATACCCGAAAATTCCCCGATGCTTATTCCGCCTATCAAAAAGCGATTCAGCTCGATCCGAAATCACTTTATCTGTACCGCGCCATCATACCGCTCGCGTTTCGATTAGAGAAAGTGGAAGACGCGATCAGCTTTGCGAAAAAAGCAGTGGAGATCGATCCGGACAATTTTGAACTACTTAGTCAGCTTGGCATTTACGCACTCCGCAGGCAGGATATTGCAGGCTCGATTAAGTATTTCGAAAAGGCTGTCAAAAGCACAACGGTTGATAAGAAAACAAGCACTTACATTTCAATCACCAGCCAACTGGGACAATTATACCTGGCGATTGGTCAGAAAGAAAAAGCGGCTCAGTCGTATCTGGTTGTTTATCAGGCATTGACTCAGCCGGATAATTACTCGCTCGATTTCCGCACCCAGCGAGCATTGGAGTCGCTCAAAGGAAATAAAGCAGCGACATTCGAAATGCTCGGCGAACTTTTTCTGGCGACAAACAAACTGAAGCAGGCGCAAGATTGTTTTGAGCGGGCGACCCTCGCAAGCAGAAAAAACAAGGCGACCTACAGCTATCAGCTAGCCCGCGTACTGAATAAACAAAAAAAGTACCTGCAGGCTCTTGAAAAACTTCAGGAGTATTTTGACGCCAAGTTGAACAATAAAGGAATAGGCCCGTACTTACTTTTTGCAGAACTGCTTGTCGCAACAGACAAACAGGATGAGCTACTCTCTTCCATCAAAAAGCTGAGCGAAAACGATCCCAAAAATGCAGAACTGAAACGATATCTCGCCGAGCGATATCTCGATGCCAAACAGTTCGATAAAGCTGAAGCAATCCTGCTCGAAATCCTCAAAGGAAAAAGTAAGGGAGATGTTCAACTTGGCTTGATGAAAATCTATCGTGCTCGTAAAGATGCAACAAAAACGTTAGATGCCCTGACCGAAGCGATGATGAACGGTGCCAACACCGCGCGACTGGAAGCGGAATTGGAATTGATCGGCCAAGATGAATCGCTGACAAACGAAATTCTGAAAATCGGCGAGAAGCAAATTGACGAACTCAAGGATGATCGAAAAAAATTCACCCAAAGCTACCTGCTGGCGAAACTGGCGATGCAGCAAAAATTATTCGATCAAACAATCGCTTTTTATCAGCGTGCGTTGAAACTCCGCAAAGAACCGCAAATTCAACTGACTCTCTATAACGAATTGATCCAGTTCCTTAACAGCGAAAAACAGTACGATAAATCGATAGAAATTCATAAAGAAGGAATCGAATCCCCCGCACTGGCACAGCTACGCAAAACGTTTCAAAAGTCGTTGGTGCGAACGTATCTGATGAGCGAGCAACCTGAAGAAGCGATCAAGGTCATTAAGACAGTGCAGGAAACCGAACCAGACAGCCTGCAGTGGGCCTACCTGGAAGGCTGGGTCCATTATTCCTCAAAAAACTGGGAGGATGCGATCAAGGTTTATGTTCCGTTATTGGAACGCGCGATTGAAGCAGATGATGACGCACAGGTTCGCACCATTCGATACGATCTCTCTCGATGCCTGGCGTTTTCAGGCAGAGCAGATAAAGCGGTCGAGTTACTTGATCAGACGATCAAAGATGACCCCAAAGAACTGTTGTGGAAATTCCAGAAAGGTTGGGTTTATTATTATTCCAAACAATGGCCCGCGGCGATCAAAGAGTTCCAAAAGATTCTAGCCGATTCCGAAAATGGCATCCAGAACGAAGCCTTAATTCGCCAAACTAAATTTTCTCTTTCCGCTGCGTTGGTGCAGAATAGACAATTTCGGGAAGGGGAAATCATTCTCGAAAAAATCTATGAGCTCGACAAAGAGGATGTTTCGACCTGTAACGATCTCGGTTATCTTTACGCGGACCAGAATAAAAATCTGGAGCAAGCGGAAAAAATGATCAAAAAAGCACTCGATTCCGCACCGGAAAACAATGCTTATCTCGACAGCATGGGCTGGGTGAAATATCGCTTGGGAAAATTTGAAGAAGCGAAAAAATATCTGGAACAAGCCGTCAAGGAATCGGAATCTGGAGACGCTGTTTTGTGGGATCACCTGGGCGATTGTTACAGCAAGTTG
>JAJRTM010000386.1 GCA_024278285.1 Planctomycetota bacterium | reverse complement strand
TCTCCTGAGAATGTGTACATACTCAGGCATCATGGCATTTTTCAGCAGGACGATCGGGATGAACGAGGTAAGCAGAATGATTCCCGTCACTATCAGTTTATGGTGAGGATTCGTGCAACCGGTGGAAAGCTTTGCGCTCGACAATTGCAAGGGTTGTTAGCGTTAACCGATAAGTATTGTGATGGGAAGTTGCATATTACCTCGAGACAGGGCATGCAACTCTCTGGAATCAAAAAATCCGTATTGCGTCCGGTGATGAATCGCATTTTGGATTTAGGGCTGACAACTCTCGCGACCGGAGGAAACTTTGGTTGCAACATTATGTGTGGGCCTACGCCTCGAAAAATGACGGACAAAAGTAGAGATCCTCAAGTCATTGCTGATGAAATTGATGCCCGCCTTGCCCCTCGGGTTCAGGCTTATGATGGAATCTGGCGGGATCGCAGCTCGGCAACACGCAACGAAGTTTTAGAAACGAGTTTGCGTAACGGCTCCTTGGGAATTGCCAATGATGAGATATCAGACCTGCCCCAGAAATTCAAAATCGGCCTTGCAACTGCTGATGACAATTGCACAGAAGTCTATGCGCAGGATGTGGGGCTACTTGCGGCGACCGACGAAAATGGGCAAATTGTTGGTTACAACGTACTCGTTGGAGGCAACATGCGAAACAGCACCAGTGTTGCGAACCGAGCCGCAGCATTGGCCATTCCATTAGCATTTGTTGACAGCGATTATGTTGTTTCGCTGGTCGATACTATTGTTGACATCTACCGAAAATATGGTAACCGAAAAGATCATAGCCGTGCCCGGTTGAAGTATCTGATTCAAGATTGGGGGATGGAGCAATTCAAACAGGCGGTCGAAGAACAGTTCGGACCATTAGAACCACCTCGTTCCATTGATGTTGCTGGCCACAACGACCATCTCGGCTGGCAGTATCAGGACGACAAAACCTGGTCGCTGGGCGTACGTGTTGAAAACGGCTGTATCGATGATGAAGGTGACTCTCAATTAAAAGCAGCGTTGCAAAAAATAATGGATTCCTATGAATGTACGCTTTGGCTCACACCCCAGCGGAATATTCTCATCCGTGATATTGACTCATCCAATTGCACAGAAATCGACACCCTGCTGGAAAAATTTGCTGTACCTCCTGTCGAATCTTTCAGTAACATCAGCCGTTATTCTACAAGTTGTCCGGGTTTGCCCAGTTGCTCTTCTGCAATTACAGAAAGCCATCGAATACTCCCCGGCATTATTGCAGAGCTGGAAACAGAAATTTCACAACTTGGATTAGGAAAAGAACGGTTTTCAGTTCGTGTTGCAGGATGTTCATTCGGGTGCACCAGAAGTCCGTTAGCTGACATCGGAATTATCGGTCGAACGATAGATTCCAAAACTGAGCAGGGGAAATACGCGATTTTCCTGGGGGGCGACCGTATGGGAAAGCGGCTCAACAAACTCTACAAAGACCTGATCCCGGAAGATCAAATTGTAGAAACTTTGCGTCCGTTGCTCGTTGAGTATTGTTGCCAACGCTTACCGAATGAATCACTGGGCAACTTTTTTGTTCGCACAAGAAGGGTGGAGGGGAAAGATACAAGGGGCAGGGTGGACTGTTAAATTTCTTAAGTTGTTATTATTGGTACTGTTGCGACTTGGTTCTTGATTCCACGGTGTGTGCCACGGCTCTGTGAGCCGTGCAAACTGAAAACCAAGCTTGATTTCAACAAGATATTCTCACTCCAACGCAGCACGGCTCACAGAGCCGTGGCACACGAAACAGTTATTTCTCGCAACAGTTTCTCAACACGAAAATACCCTACTCTCCCCCCCATTTTCCGAGTTTGCTTACCAGCCCAGCATCGCCCCAGGCTATGATGAGATTGGCCTTCAGCCAATAAAAAACGGCTTGAATTTACTGGTATATAGAATTCGGTAGAGTCAGAAAAATCCATTATTGAACGAAGCGTAGATATTCTTGCCTGCCTTTGTTAGACCATACTCAAACGAGATAGACGCCGAATGTCTGGGTTCCTTTTGAATTAATAGAGATTCCCATAATCTCAACGAAGAAAAGCAAGGTTCGTGAAATGCTAAAGAAGCTCATTGTTTTTTTGCTTTGTGTAGTGCCGATGAAGGTCTCTGCTGCTCCAATGGATGCCCTTGTCGAACAACTGGCTAAACCAGTTCTCATTCGTAACGAACAGAATACATTGCTACGGCTTACGATTAATGCACAAGAGCCGTTTGCACAAGTGAAATCAATTCAGATTTCGCTTGAAGGGGCGAGTGATCTGGAATCGCTGCAATTTTATTTCACGGGGAAAGAGGCTGGATTTTCCAGTACGAAACCGTTTGGCGAACGAATGCCAGCAACAGAGACGATGGTTTTCAAAGGTCATGCCAGACTGGATGCGGGTGATAATTATTTCTGGCTTTCCTGCCGTGTGCGACCAGGGGCAAACTTGTCTCATTGGGTTGATGCTACCGTGGATTCCGTTGAAACAACATCTGGAAGAATAATACCAGAAGATAAATCGCCGAAACTGCGTAAGCGTATTGGCATCGCATTACGGCGGCATTGGGATGATGGCGTGCATACATATCGAATCCCTGCATTGGCAACAACAACCAAGGGGACACTGCTTTGCGTGTACGACATGAGACGACGCAAAGGACGTGATTTACAGGAAGATATTGATATTGGTTTGCTGCGTAGTACCGATGGTGGACAGAGTTGGCAGGCTCAACAAGTCATCATGGATATGGGCTTGTATGGCGGTTTGCCTCAAGAATTAAACGGAGTGAGTGATCCTGGTCTTATTGTCGATCCTGCAACTGGCGAGATTTTTTGTTTTGCCGTCTGGACTCACGGCAAGCCGAACACGCATCAATGGGTGGGAAATGGATCAGAACCTGGAATTGAAATCGGTAAAAGCGCACAATTTATGATGACGCGATCAATCGATGATGGAAAAACCTGGTCGAAGCTTGAGAACATGACTCCCAAGTTGAAGAATCCGAAATGGATTTTGTACGCTCCTTCGCCGCAACAGGGGATTGCATTAAAAGATGGCACGCTCGCGATGCCCTGTCAGGGGCGTGATGCGAAAGACCGCCTCTTTTCCAATTTGATACTCAGCCGTGACCACGGAAAAACATGGACGGTTAGTCCGATTGCCTCTTACGATAACAACGAATGCCAGGCGGTAGAATTATCCGATGGTTCAATTATGCTGAATTGTCGTTCGAAACGTCCGACCATGTTTCGCACGGTCGTGGTCACTCGCGATTTAGGGCAAACATGGACCGCACATTCAACAAACCGTAACACCCTGATCGAACCGAATTGTAATGGTAGTTTGTATCGGTTCGATTACAGTGACAAGAAAAATTCAAAATCGATCCTCTTATTTGCCAATCCACATTCACAAAAAGGGCGAACAGATCACAGCATTCAAGTTAGTTTTGATGAAGGGAAAACGTGGCCGAAAAAGAATCGAATTCTACTTGATGAAGGAAACGGTGCAGGCTACCCCAGTTTAAGCAAAGCCGACGACAAACATATCGGAATCGTCTATGAAGGAAGTGGCTCGCATTTGGTATTTGAGAAGCTTTCAATTGACGAACTGATAAAATAATTGTTTTCATGCAACCACTTCTTTTCGCTACGCGGCATTACTCGGGCGACTGCGCTATGAATGGTTGAATTCATTTCGCCCCAGCCAAGTAGGGTGTGCTGTGCACACCATCATGGTGTTTTCGTTTTGCAACATTCTTACGAAATTAAATTCGTAATGAAGCAGGATCGGGAAATCAAACTCAAACGATTGGTGTGCACAGCACACCCTACTTCCTGAATAGTTACGTCGCAGTTTAGTTTCGTGCTATTATCGCCGACTAATCATTGTTCAGAATATTTGCATCCCGCGGGCTACTCTCACTTCGGCTGGAATTTTCATTGCTTTTGCTTCGAGTATATTCTATCTGCTTGAATGATGATATAATTTATCACCTGACATAAGAGAAAATAATTGTTCAACAGGCTTTTGATTATGAAACGTTTTATCGTAAGTACAACTTATTGCTTCACCATTTTAATGCTGATTGCCTGCTCGACAGGAATCGCAATCGCGGCACCGGCTGATGATGAGTACACACTTGGTTTAACGCTGTATGGTCAGAAGCGTTGGGATTTAGCGATTGAAACTTTTGAGGAATATCTCAAAAAATATCCCGATCATAAAAACGTGCCGCTGGCTAAAGTTTACCTGGCACAAGGGTACGTTAATAAACAGAACTACAAACAAGCTCGAATCATTCTACGAGATTTCCTTAAAAAACATCCGAAAAATAAAAACGAATCTCAGGCGATGTACCGGGTCGCAGAATGTAGTTATTTTTTGGAGGATTATCCTGCTGCAATCAAGGACTTTCAAACGTTTTTGAAGAAGTCCCCGAATGATTCGCTCACCGAGTGGGTCTTTCCTTATCTGGCTGATTCCTACCTGCGAACAGGGAACGCAAAGCAGGCGGAAGGAGTCTTTCGCCAATCGCTCAAGAAATTTCCGCAAGGAAGATTTCTGGAAGACAGTCGCTTCGGCCTGGCTCGCTCTTTGGAAATGCTTAATCGTCCTCAAGATGCCATTGCAGAATATCAACAGTTGATTAAATTTCCGCAAGGCAAGCGAATTGCCGAAGCGATGTTCAATTTGGGGATGCTTTACTTTCAACAAAAAGATTTCAACAAAACGGCTGAAGTATTTACGCAACTTGTCGAGAAATATCCCGACAATGCGCTCGTCCCGTTGGCGCAACTCAATACCGGGTACGCTTACTATTCTCTCAATCAATGGGACTTGGCAAAACAGAACTTTCAAGCTG
This sequence comes from Planctomycetota bacterium, assembly GCA_024278285.1. Taxonomy (GTDB): domain Bacteria; phylum Planctomycetota; class Planctomycetia; order Planctomycetales; family Planctomycetaceae; genus Rubinisphaera. Next base: position 3,742 of record JAJRTM010000386.1, on the reverse strand, counting down.
CTTCTACAAGCGTAGACTATCGCGATACGGCCAGGTTTTGGCTCTCGCAAATTTATAAAAGTCAGGGTGATTACATTCAGGCCGAAAAAGTTTTGCGGGTTCTGCTACGTGATAAACCAGCCGAGAATCTTTTGCCACGCATCACCTTTCAACTTGCCCAATGCCAATTACGACTCCAAAAATATGAGGAAGCCTTGCAAGGTTTTCTGGCTTATATTAAACAGTGGCCCCAGGGTGAATCTGTCGGCAAGGCTTACGTTCACGCTGTTGAAGCGAGTCTGTTAAGTGATCAAGCCGGAAAAGGCTGGGCATTGGCAACACAAGCATTAAAAGCGAATCCTCAAATTCCGAATCAGGATCAACGAGAAATAAAATTGTTACAGGCTCGCTTACTGACAATTGAAAAATTCACGAAAGACCCGCTGCCAGCCTCATTAAAAGTATATCCTCTGCGACTTAAACAGGCTGATGCAATTTTGACCATCCTGCTGAAAGATTCCGATAAAACCGATCCCGAAATGATGAATCAACAGATTCGGTATCAAGCCGCGCGAACAAAAAAAGAATTGGGGCTTGCGACAGATGTAATCAAAATCCTTGCACCAATCACGACCGGAAAACCTGAATCCAAAGCGTTATACATTCCCGAAGCGTGGCTGCTGCTTGCCAGTAGTTTTTACGAAACAGAAAACTACCAGGCAGCACTCGATGCGAGCCAAAAATTCCTGGCAACATCTCCTGACGAGGCCATCGCGAAACAGGGATTGATTGTCCAATTAAATTCGATGATGGAACTGGGGCAGATTAAACAAGCCGAGCCGGTTCTGGAATCGTTGCGTAAAAAGAAACTCCCGCCTGAGCAGCTTGCTCAATTAACATTCCAACTGGCGGACACGGCTTACGGCAAGAAAGACTGGATTGAAGCGGAGAAATTGTATCGGTTGCTTTTAAGCTTGGATTTAACACCCGAGATGAAAATTAAAGGGCTTTCTGCAATCGGCTGGACTCAGTTCGAAGCGGGACGGTTTGATGAAGCTGCAGAAACATTTCGTTCGCTTCGTGAACAATTTCCCGATTCTAAACAAGCATCTGCAGATGCCGGTTATATGCGTGGGATGGCTAAGCTGAAAGCGAATCAATTGGCACAAGCTGCAGACATCTTTCTGGAAACCGCAAAAGCGTTTCGCTCGCCACCAGAACAAAAACAGGGAGACGAAATCAACTTGATCGCTTACCGTAGCGCTCGCGAATCGGCTCGTGTCTATCGCAAATTGAACAAAGTGAAACAGGCTGATGAGGCCTACAGAATCGCTTACGAAGAATTGCGAAAACAATCAGCATCAAAAAGACAACATCTTGATAAACTCCTCGATGAATGGGCGCTACTGCATTACGAAGCAGAACAATACGAACAGGCAGACCAGATTTTTGAACTGCTGGTAAAAGAAACTCCGCAAAGCGACCGAGCCGATGATGCACTCCTTTCTTTAGCGGAAAGTCAGTACATTTCTGGGAAAATCACAGAAGCCAGAAAATTGCTCGAACAACTTATTGGCAACCCGCAAGCAGATGAGTATGTCAAACGAAGAGGCTTGTACCAGTTGGTCATGATTACGTCTGAACAGAAAGATGTCGAAAGTTTAGAAAAATTCGCACAACAGTATTTGAAAACAGCCGACCCCCAAAAAGCAGATATTTCAGAATTAGGCGAAGTGGAAACGCAACTGATTCAATTTTATCTCGATGCGAACGAGCTTAAACAGGCACGCAAGCAGCTTGATCAATTGATGAAACGGGCAAACGCATTAAAGAACGAAAAACAACCACCAGCCTGGCTTCCGCGAACTTATGTTCTGGCTGCTGAAATTGCCCGCAGAGAAAAAAATTACGACCAGGCAAGAAGTCAGCTTGCAGTGGTGCAAAAACGTTTCCCCAATGCCGAAGAATTAGCTCAGGTGGAAGTGATCGCAGGACGAACTTACATCGCAGAAGCAAAATTTGACGACGCTTTGAAAATGTTCAAAAGCGTTCTGGATCGCGCAGGAAGCAAAAAAAATCTCGCAGCCGCCCAAAGTCAATTCTACATTGCAGAAACAGCTTTAATGCAAAAAGAATATTCCAAAGCGGTCAAAGAATATATTCGCATGGCTGTGTTATTCCCCGGTTATCCCGATTTACAATCCGCTGCCATGTATCAGGCTGGTCAATGCGACGAGGTACTCAAAAATGTGAACCAAGCCGTCAAAAGCTACGAAGAGTTGATCCGATTGTTCCCAAACAGTGAATTCACGGTCAAAGCAAAAAAACGGATCGAAACGCTTAAATCTGTCAATACGAGCAAGTAAGACCGTAAGAACAGGTAAATGGGGCAAACCGGAGGGGATTGAGTTCTGCTATAATCGCCAAGATTATGAAGTACAATTGAGCCAGCCGCCTAAAATGGATATAACTCTTTCAGTTGGGCCACTTTTCAAGAAGAACCTCTTCAATTTTATACTACTAACGGTAAAAATTTACGTACGGTGCGCAAATTTTTCGAATATCGTTTTTGGTTACGGCTATCAGAATGAACCAGCCGTGCTGGGACATATGTGGCTCCAAGCCCCTTCTGGGATGTTTGACGAATGACGTATCGACGTATTTTAATTCTAGCTGTTTTAGTAACGGCTTGTTTGGGAGCGTTTGTCTCCTCGCAAATTCTGGCTCAACCGGGGACCGATCAACCTGTTCCTGTGAAACCAGATGTTGAAATCCCGGCTTCAGATAACCGCGAGGCTGCTGGCACGGAAGAATCGGAAAATAAAGGGCGAAAGAAAAGCGTCATTCCCACCACTCCTACCGAAGCAGTTGCAGCGTTGAAATGGTGGGGAATTCCATTCGGGCTCGCCACATTTATCGCGATCTGGTTCAGCACCGAACGGCTCGTTGTTTTACGACGCGCCCGAGTTATTCCGAAGCCATTTGTTGAACGATTTTTGCATCATCTGCGAGAAGGAACCATCGATCCCGAAGAGGCTCTTCAATTATGCGAAGATAACGGCAGCCCGGTTGCGCAGATTTTTGGGCATGGTGTTCGCAAATGGGGCAAGCCGTCTGTTGAAGTTGAGCAGGCAATTATCGATGGGGGCGAACGGCAGGTGAGCGAATTACGAAAGCACTTGCGCGTCATCAACGGCGTAGCGACAGTCAGCCCGCTACTCGGTTTGCTGGGAACGGTCTGGGGAATGATCGAAGCTTTCAACGGCATCGCTGGTTCACAGGCAATGGGTAAGCCGGAAGAACTGGCAGCCGGGATCGCGCTGGCACTGCTCACTACCGCAGCCGGTCTGGTAATCGCGATTCCTTCGCTGATTATCTACATGTATCTTTCTGGACGGGTCGATACACTGGTCATGGAAATGGACAAACTCGCCCAGGAAGTCGTCTACTCCATCTCCGCAGAAGCCCTCCACGACCGCTCCCGCGCACAAGCTGGCGGCAAGCAAAGAGCATAAGCGGCAGAGCCTGGGCTGATGAAAATAATAATGGCTTTGTAACTATTCAGCTTAGGCGTAGGGTCCGCTATTGCGGACCACGATGGGAAGTGGATCCCCCTATTTCATGTGGTGGTCCGCCGGGTGCCACTGCTGGCTTGCCCAGCAGTGCGGTCGCGGAGATGGACTTTTCGTATTAAAACAGAAGAGGACGTTAAAGTCGGCTCTGCTTAATGATGAAAGATCAGTTGTAATTCGCACTGCTGGAC
>JAJRTM010000385.1 GCA_024278285.1 Planctomycetota bacterium | reverse complement strand
CGTTGAACCGTTTCATCAATTTCTTGCTTGATGCTTTGGTATTGTGGTTTCAGGTCAATCAACGGGACCGGATTATCCGCAGACTTTGGGAAAGGGACAGTCGAAGGTACTGGCGCATTCATGTGCGACTCCATTCGCAGGGTCGGTTCCAGAAAAAGCCTCTACTGGAACCGATAATTGGGATGAGATTGTATGAATCTAAAAGCTGGATTTCATTCCTTCCTGGAAGAAAACCGGCGAGGCGGTCACAACGTAAAATGATCTACGTTTTCTGTCAATAGGAAGCATTTAACACCACGAGTAATTCATTACCAAAATTAAGAGAGGGCAGTTTGAAGAGCATAAATGATCGCTTTGTAGCGAAAAACAGGGAACTGTGAAGCTGCCCGGCTTCATTTGAAAGATTTACAATCAGGCTCCAAAACCCAGGGTTCAACATAGAATAGTTGTCTGCTCAATGAATATTTCACGGTTCGCCCACAGTTCGCCCATAGTTACCGTGAGCTGCCTAAACGGTAAATATGTTATAAATATCCCAATAATCATATTTATCCCTTGCAATGGAATATTACCGTAATTACCATTTCTTGCAGAGCAAGTGTCATTTCGTTGAGGTAATGATCCTCCTGCATTCTCTGCATACATCCCATCTTACCTGGTTGCTGCAAATATTTCAGGAGGGGGGCGGTTCGGCATTTGTTTACTTGCGAGCCCCACGTTGGGGGTCGTGATTGTGTGTTGTTTTATATTCTGCAGGACAGGCAACGTAAGGAGAAGTTTTATGAAAAGTGTACAGTTTTTATTGGTGGCTGCTGTTGCAGCTTTGATGCTCGCTTTCACTGGCGATGTGCAAGCTCGGCGTCATCACCACAGTTCTGGTTCACACGGGTCTAATGGCTCACACGGGTCTGATGGATCACATGGGTCTGATGGATCACACGGCTCAAACGGTTCTTCTGGTGATTATCACCACAGTTCTGGAAGCCACGGTTCTAATGGAAGTTTAGGTTCACTAGGCGGTCGTCGTGCATCACGTCGTGCTAATCGGCATTCTTCACATGGCTCTTCAGGTGGCTACCATCATAGCTCTGGAAGCAATGGATCAACCGGTTCTCACGGCTCAGATGGTTCTCACGGATCTTCTGGCGGCTACCATCACAGCTCCGGAAGCCATGGATCCAGTGGATCACACGGGTCAAGCGGTGGACGACGTGGTTTGTTCCGTCGATAAGCTGGGATTTGATTTATTGAGGCTTCAGTAAATCAGGTTAAAAAGCTGATAGATAAAAGGCAGGGGACTTCGGTTCTCTGCCTTTTTTCTATTTCGGTTACTATTCAGCGGTGTTTGATTTTCAGTGTTTGTTTGATTTTCAGCGGAAATTTGCCTGTTGGTAGGATCCGCTATTTCGGCCCCTACCACTATGACAGAATAGTTACATTATTTGAATGATTCCTTTTCCATAAAAAGAGGACTTCAATTCAAATATCGATTCTTTATATAGTCGCGTTCAGGGAACGATTATTAAAAGAGTTTTTAATATGAACGGCGAGTCCGTTTACGGAAAGGAATCCGATGCGGATCATAGCAATCATGAATCAAAAGGGAGGCGTTGGCAAAACGACTTCCAGCGTGAATATAGCTGCTGGGTTATCTCGGCAGGGCAAGCGTGTTTGTTTGTTGGACCTCGATTCTCAGGGGAATTCTTCAGCACATTTGGGAATTGACTTAAACACCCGGATGAATACGATCTATCAAGTTTTTTCCGGACAGAAAAAGCTGCAGGAAGTGATGCAACTGGTCAAGAAAAATTTGTGGATTGTTCCTGCTAATATCGATTTGGCTGCTGTCGAAATAGAACTGGTGGATGCTCAGGGGCGAGAATTCATTTTGAAAAGGGCGATCGAATCTTTCGTACAGAAAGAAACCGAAACGAATTTCGATTACATTATTATGGATTGCCCGCCTGCGTTAAATACGGTCACCATTAATGCGTTGACGGCTGCAACGGAAATGTTTATTCCTGTCCAGCCACATTATCTTTCTTTGCAGGGGCTTTCTCGCCTGCTTGAAACGACAGCTCTCATCAAGCGTCGCCTCAATAGAAATCTGACCATTACCGGGATGATGCTTTGTCTTTATGAAACGGGGACCAGGCTGGCAGCCGATGTGACCGACGATTTGATTCGCTTTCTCGACGAAAGCGATCCGGCCTCTCCCTGGGCAAAAGCGAGGATTTTCGAGAGTCGAATACGTCGAAATATTCGACTGGCAGAAGCCCCCAGTTTTGCACAATCTATCTTTGAGTACGCGCCCGATTCGGCAGGTGCTCATGACTATGCTAATCTGGTTGAAGAAATTCTTGCAGATGAAGTCCGCTTTGCATTACCCCAGCCAATTGCAGCATAAGCTCTCTTTGTTCATGGTCAACTTGCTTTGTTTTTCTGCCAGGAATCTATTGAGACTTGCCTGATCGCCTTTCAGGACGCAAATCTGATCGGTACGATAGACGCTTTCAGGTTTCATTGCGTTGTCCTGTTTTCTTTCGCCAAAGGTTTGTGTTGATGAGTCGATCTCTTGTGACCGGTGGAGCCGGGTTTATTGGTGGGTATGTTGTTGAGCATCTTCTTAACGAAGGGCATGATGTAACGGTTCTGGATAATCTTTCCACAGGTCAACTTTCCAATCTGGATGCCGTCAGCGATCATCCGAATTTGACGATACGAATTGGATCAATTACCGATCCAATTCTCGTTTCGGAAGTGATGCAAGGACAGGATGAAGTATTTCATCTGGCTGCTGCGGTAGGAGTAAAGCTAGTCGCTGACGATCCCGTGCGGACCATTGAAACAAATATTTACCCGACAGAATTCCTTCTGCGTTTGGCGGTACAGGGAGGACAACGGTTCTTTCTTGCTTCAACCAGCGAAGTTTATGGAAAGAGTGATCAGGATCGTTTCGAAGAAGAGGACGACTTGCAATTCGGGCCAACTTCCAAACCTCGCTGGGCTTACGGTTGTTCGAAAGCGATTGATGAATTTTTGGCGCTCGCGTATCATCGAAAATTCGGGCTGCAAGTAGTCATCGGGAGATTTTTCAATGTGGTCGGCCCCAGGCAGATTGGCAATTATGGAATGGTGGTTCCGCGATTTGTTGAAGCAGCCCTGCGTGGAGAATCTTTAACCGTTTACGATGATGGGATGCAGGTGCGTTGTTTTGCTCACGTCTCAGAAATTGTGAAATGCGTTGTCGGTTTAATGAGGTGCGAAAAACTGGATCACAGGCTCTTCAACATTGGAAGCGACTCTTCCATCACGATCAAACAGCTAGCTCAGCGAGTGATTGATCTGGTCAATCCTGAACTGGGTATTAATTATGTCCCCTACAAAGAGGCTTACGGACACGATTTCGAAGATGTTCGCAAACGTGTTCCCAATGTCGCCCGCCTGCAGCAAATGCTCGATTTCAAACCGGAAATGTCGCTTGAAGATATCCTGAAAGCAACCATTGCCTGGAAGAAAGAAACCATGAATTCGTGAGCTATTCCCATTTGGCGAACGATTACTGCTTATAGAATATTGCAGGGGGCAATTCGTTCTGTTTGAGTCAAGTTTTGCGTCATATAAAACGGGGATGGCTCAGACGCATCGCGCCTGAGTTGCGAAGCAACAAGAAGCCGAGAATACGTTTTCAATAATCATGAGACTCACAAATTAACAACCAAGATGCTTCCGTGCGGAGACTTGTTTGACGGGGCAAACCATATTCTCGGCTTCTTGTGACTACGTCACCCAGAGACTACGTCTCTGGGCCATCCAGGTGGGTCGTCACCAATGCAACAATTGGCTGGAGGCAAATCCTCGTTAGAATCTATTTGTTATCAGTTTCTGAATCGGCTTCCGGTTTTGGCGAATCGCTTTCAACAGGTTTTTCTTTTTTGGGATCGTAGAGTTCAGGAAGAATCGGACGCCGTTCCGGGTATTTATAATACGTGGGGAAACTGCTGCCCTGTTCACGAATCATAACGATCAAGCCGGTTTGCTTG
>JAJRTM010000034.1 GCA_024278285.1 Planctomycetota bacterium | reverse complement strand
CATCGTTTGTAATGTGAATTCGATGTTCCCTTGCGGTGTCATCAGTTCGAGGGAATCGCCAACATCGAAACGATTTTTGACATCAACCGATAGCATGATTTCGTTTTCTTCAGGGAGCAGAGTTATTTCGGTCACTTCAGCTACAAATTGTTGACGGGTTGCACGGGAAACGCCTTGTTCGTAATTTTGCAGCCCCTTAACTGGTTGCCTTTTGTAGAATCCTTCCGTGTAACCGCGATTCGATAAACTATCGAGTTGCTTCATTAAATGGTCATCAAACGGTTGCTCGCGGGCGGCTGCTTCGATTGCGGTGTGATACACCTGCGCGGTTCTGGCAACATAAAAAGCAGATTTCGTTCGCCCTTCAATTTTTATCGAATCGATTCCCATTTCCGCCAGTTCATTCACGTACTGTACGGCTCGCAAATCTTTTGAATTCATGATGTAAGTGCCATGCTCATCTTCGAAAGCAGGCATGAACTCGCCAGGACGGTTTGGTTCTTCCAGAAGAAAGACGCGATCCTGAACGGTCTCTGCTTTTTCGCGGGCGATCAAATCGTAATCACCTTCCAGATTCGGCTTCGCTTCGTTCACCTGATACAACCATCGACACGCATTGGTGCAATTTCCCTGGTTTGAATCTCGATGATTCATATACCCCGAAAGTAAACAGCGTCCCGAATACGCAATGCAAAGTGCCCCATGCACAAAAACTTCCAGTTCGATATCTGGGCACTCCTGCCGAATTTCCCGGATTTCATTTAATGAAAGTTCGCGGGAAAGAATGATGCGGGAAAGACCAAAATTTTTCCAGAATTTAACGGTCGCATAATTGACCGCATTCGCCTGTACCGAAAGATGAATCGGCACGTCGGGCCAGCGATCTCTCACCATCATAATCAAGCCGGGATCCGACATGATCAGTGCATCGGGATTCATCGCGATGACAGGTTCGATATTTTTCAAATACGAACGAACTTTCAAGTTATGCGGGGCGATATTGCTGGCCAGATAGAAGAGTTTTCCGAGTTGATGAGCTTCGTCAATTGCCTGCTGCATCACTTCCAGCTTGTTGAATTCATTTTCACGAACTCGTAAAGAATACCGCGGCTGCCCGGCGTAAACCGCATCGGCTCCGTAAGCAAACGCATAACGCATTGCCTTGAGCGTACCTGCGGGTGATAATAGTTCCATACGTTTCATTGATATAACCGGTTCATTCAAGAATTGGGAGACTCGGGAATATTACGAGAGAATGATCGAGGTTGCAAATGCTGGGTTGCTCGCTTTATGGACACGCAACGGCTCATCTTCCACGGTTCCACATAATGTTGTTATACTCAGCCAGACATATTCAAGGTGATGGCGAATATACCATTTTCTACCTTGTTTTGTTAAGTTAATACGGAAAGTAGACGAAATTCAGGATGACAAAATCTGGAACCCATCATTTATCGCCGACGAAAATATTCCTGCGAGGGTTGGCGATCAGTTTGCCGACCATTTTAACCATCGTCATCTTGCTTTGGCTTGGCAGTTTACTGAACACGTACATTATATCGCCAACCAATTCGACGGTGAAATTTGTTTTTGCTCAATTTATCGATCACTCGGTCCCACTTGACCAACTGGTTGATTTACCGGAAGGGCCCTCGCTTCCTTTTTGTGATCACAATTATCGTGTCACCGCAGAGCTACAAAAAGAGTATCTTCAGCAATGGAAAATCGCTCGGCAAAACAGCACCGATGAAATTCCGACCGAAACGCAAAGAGAATGGCTGCGACTGACGGACGTTTTTGTAGTGATGGATAACCGCGCAGTTCCGTATATCGATTACGAAGAAGTTTCCCGCTACATTCCGAAAAGCAGAATGCCGGTGACTCATACCGGACTATACATGGAGCTGGTCGTTGCTCGGCACTTTCCAGGCTATTTCCATCTGAGCGCCATCGCGATTTGTCTTTTGATCGTGTTGATCTACATGCTCGGTCGGTTCGTCACCGTTCGAATTGGTGCCTGGTTCATCGGCAAGTTTGAAACGCTTGTCATCAGCAGTTTGCCGGTCGTCAGGAATGTTTACGGTTCGATTAAACAGGTGACCGATTTTCTGTTTTCCGAAAACCAGATCGAAGTTCGAAAAGTTGTTGCTTTCCAATATCCTTCCAAGGGAATCTGGTCACTCGGATTTGTCACCGGCGAAAGCCTTCTCGATATTGCAGGCGAAGCCGGGGAGCCATGCGTTTCCATTCTTGTGCCCACTTCGCCAATGCCCATGACCGGATACACGATGTCGGTCCCGAAAAGTGAAACAATCGACCTGAACATCACCGTCGACCAGGCATTCCAGTTCATCGTCTCCTGCGGCGTTCTGGTTCCCCCCCAGCAAAAAGTAACCCCGGAAGAACTCGAAAAACGACTCGCAGAAAAACAAACTGAACAGGAAAAAGAGCCTTCAAATAATCCTGCTTAGTAATCGGTCAAACAATTCCTGCCGGATTTCATTTTATTGAAAGCGGCAAGGCGCTAGCCGCCGGTCATCTGTTAACGGCAATTATACACCATTTCAGACAACTCACAATACCGGCGGCTAGCGCCTTGCCGCTTACCCTGTCCATTATTGAGTCTATAATATGCGACAGTTATTATCCCAAACAATAACAGTCGTTCCTGGACCGTGGGATGGCGTGCTTGCCCCATCAAATTCGGTTTCCATCGCAATTGTTAATCGACAAGCCGAAGGCAACTGCCCAAGTGGGCTAAACAGATTCAAAACGAAATCGTTGACAGGCTCTGGTTCTGTTTGTAGCATTGGGCCGAGCAAAAATTTGCTTTCTTACCGGTTGCGATCATTCAAGAATGTGCCGTTCCTGAACAAATCTGTCCTTTGATCAGCTTTACTCGCCAGCCTCTTCTTTTCCGTTTGCACGGTGCAATATCCGTTGCGACCAGCTTACTTTGTTATCACCATGAATGTACAAACTGTCTGCAAAACCTGGATGAACGATTATCTTTCTCAGCAACGAGACCTCCTCTCGGGGTTGCCGTTGGAAGACATTGAACGACTGATTCATCTTCTGCGTGAAGCGTGTGCTGCCGGAAGAACGATTTTTGTGATTGGAAACGGCGGCAATGCAGCCAGCGGTGCTCATTTTGCGACCGATCTTGGAAAGGGTTCTTCGGATTGCTGGCCGGATCGATTTCGTGTGGTTTCACTGGCTGATAACGTCGGCTGGATGACCGCGCTCGGGAACGATTACAGTTACGAAGACGTGTTTGTTCGTCAATTGATGAATTTCGCACAGCCGGGTGATATCGTGCTGGCATCGAGTGTGAGTGGGAACTCGCCGAATCTTGTGAAAGCGGTTGAATGGGCGAACGAAAACGGTGTGCAAACCGTGGCGATGGTCGGGGCGGCTCGCGGAGAGTTGGAAAAAATTGCTGACCATGTTCTTGTCATTGAAGACAGACATTACGGCCGCGTCGAAGATGCGCAAATGACGATCTTTCATTTGCTCGCTTACGCCTTTATGGAAAAAGAAGCAGGAATAGAAAAAGAACGTTCGAGCGATAAATACTTATCGCGTTTTGAAGGCGTGGTGGAATTCACGCCCGGATTTGAACCGCGCGACAGCATTAAGCATGTCCTGTTTGATTTTGATGGGACACTTTCGCTCATTCGTCAGGGCTGGCCTGAAGTGATGGTGCCGATGTTTGTTGAAATGCTTCCTGCCAAAGAAGGAGAAACAGAAGAGGAACTGGCAGCGTTGGCGTTGGATGATATTATGCGTTTGAATGGGAAGCAGACGATTTATCAAATGATTCAATTAGCCGAGCGCATTACAGAACGGGGCGGCGAGCCACGCGAACCGCTTTGGTACAAGCATGAATATCTTCGGCGACTCGATGAACAAACCGCCGGGCGAACCGCGGGCCTGCGTGATGGAAGTATCGATCCCGATTCGCTGCTTGTTTACGATGCCAGAAAATTGTTGGAGCATCTTAAATCGATGGGGCTGACTCTGCATCTGGCAAGCGGCACCGATGAGCAGTTTGTCAAACAGGAAGCGGAACTGCTTGGCTTAACTGATTATTTTGAAGGCCGGATTTTTGGAGCACTCGATAATTATAAAGATTTCTCCAAGCAAATGGTAATCGAACGGATTCTTAAAGAACATTCCATTTCCGGTGATTCGCTGCTTTCGTTTGGCGATGGTTATGTCGAAATTGAAAACACGAAACAAGCCGGTGGCATCGCGGTCGCGGTTGCGAGTGACGAAGCGAACAATGGTTCGGGACAGTTCGATCAATGGAAACGAAATCGGTTACTCGCTGTCGGGGCAGATATCGTGATCCCCGATTTTCGCGACACCAACGTTTTAATGGAAGCGATCTTAAATTCATGACGAAGTCCGTAATTCCCCTCGATCTGTCACAATTGCGTGTACTGCCGTTGGAAGAGCGCGAAAGCCTGACCACGGTTGATGAGATCCTCAAATCTCCCGATGCGCAACCGCCGGAAATATCGCCTGAGTTATTTGCGCAGATTCAAGGATGCGCTGGCGCAATTGTCGAGGCTCGAAAACGTAATGCCAGCGTAATGCTGATTTATGGGGCTCATTTGCTTCGAAACGGAGCCGTTCGTTTACTGGAACGAATGATGTCGAAAGATTGGTTGACGCACTTGGCGACCAACGGGGCAGGTTCGATCCACGATTGGGAATATGCCTGGTTTGGTGCATCGACCGAGAGTGTGCGTATGAATGTTGCCAAGGGGCAATTCGGCACCTGGGACGAAACCGCCAAAAACATTCATTTGGCTATCATGGCGGGCGCGCTCGATGGGCTTGGTTATGGTCAATCGATGGGACGGTTTATCAGCGAAGATGGCGTGACGTTGCTAACTCCTGAAGCTTTACTGGAATTGATTCGCAGTGAGCCGCAGCATCCATTAACAGCGGCGCGTGCTGATTTATATCAAGCGATGAAAAAACAGAACTGGACCGGCGGTGCGATGCCGATTGAACATCGATGGAAGCACGCTTCGATTGTCGCCCAGGCGTGGAAACATCGGGTGCCGCTGACGGTTCATCCGGGGATTGGGTACGATATTATCGCGAATCATCCAATCTTCAGCGGTTCTGCAATTGGTCGGGCAGGCGAACTCGATTTCAAACTGTTCGGGGGATCTGTCGAACAACTGGACGGCGGCGTGGTACTTTCTATCGGTTCGGCCATTATGGGCCCACAGGTTTTTGAAAAGACGCTTAGTTGTGTCAATAATATTCGGCTGAATGCGGGGCGGGAAGTTGTCAAAGATTTGAATTTATATGTCGTTGATCTGGCAGACGGCGGCGGCTGGGACTGGTCGCAAGGCGAACCGACAAAAGATAACGCTGCCTATTATTTACGTTTCTGTAAAAGCTACGCCCGCATGGGAGGAACGATGCACTATTTGCAATGTGATAACATCGCGTTCGTGCATAATTTATTGCGTCAGTTGGAGACTTCATGAATTCAACTCGATTTCAGGAAATTTCGGATCGTTACCAGAAACTACGTATTGCGATTGTGGGGGATTTTTGTCTGGATCGTTATCTGGAAATTGATCCGACACTTGCAGAAGATTCGATTGAAACGGGGCTGCCTGTTTACAATGTGACGCGAGTTCGTTCGCAACCGGGAGCAGCCGGGACGGTGCTGAATAACCTGGTCGCGCTCGGGGTGGGCGACATTCAATTGATTGGCTTTTGTGGCGAAGATGGCGAAGGGTACGAACTGCGATGCGCGCTTGCTGCACTGCCTGGAGTTTGTCTCGATCATTTTATTGCAACGCCACTTCGGCGTACCTTCACGTATTGCAAACCGCTGATAATGGAAGCAGGGAAGCCGCCTCGCGAACTGAATCGGCTCGATTCAAAAAACTGGACGCCGACACCGCCCGAAGTTGTTAAGCGTCTTGTTGATTCATTGCAAAATATCGCATTGTATATGGACGCCATTATTGTGATGGATCAGGTTGATATTGCAGAGACGGGTGTTATTACAAAAGATCTACTGGATGCACTACGCTCCATTCCCGAAGGCATTCCGCTGCTCGCAGATTCCAGACGGGGTTTACAGGAATACCCCCCGGTTATCTTCAAAATGAACGCAGCCGAGCTTGCATCACTGACGGGTGAAAAAGAGTATCAATCGGTTGACCAGGTGAAAGAAGCAGCCGTTCAATTGGCGAACAAAAATCAGCGTGAAGTCGTCATCACGATGGCGGAGCGTGGATTTGTCGGAGCATTGCCAAACGGAGAAATAACAACCGTCCCCGCCCTTTCCGTTCGAGGCGAAATTGATATCGTCGGCGCAGGGGATTCTGTCACAGCAAACATCGCCGCGGCTTTAGCGTCGGGTTCCTCATTGCACGAAGCGATGCAAATTGCGGCCGTCGCTTCTTCTCATGTCATTCATCAGCTAGGCACAACTGGCACCGCATCGGTCGAGCAAATAGTCCAGTTACTTCGACGGGTATGAATAAATAAGAGTAAGCAATTACTACGTGGCATTCGCAACCAATGGAGGCACGCTCTGCAATCAGATGAAGCAGTCATCACCGCTGCCAATAATAAGGTTACAAACTTTCATCGCACCGCATTTGTCATAAAGAAATCGATTCACCCGGCAAACGCCTTCGGCAACATCGCGGTCTCCAATAGCCGCAAAGACAAAGTTGTTTCCATCGAAGGGAAGGTCGGCATTGAACAGAACAATCAATTGATGCCAGAAAAATAATCCTTCACAGGCATGGTCACCTCCTGTAAATAATAGAGTGACCAGTCATCAGAGAGGACGCAGTAAATAATTGAAATACGCATTATCCCTACTTTTCTTCTGGTGTTTTATTGACGCTTCGTCAATAATCGGGCATGGAAAGCACAATAACGCAAAAACAGCTTGAGATACAACAGCGAGAAAAACGCATTCTCGCTGTTTCTCGTCCGATGCTTGCTGAGCAGGGGTATCATGGGCTGAATATGGATCGTATTGCAGAGAAACTGCAACAAAGTAAGGGGACGATTTACAATCATTTCTCCTGCAAAGAGGAAATTATCATCGCGTTGGCGATAGAAACGATGGAAAAGCGAATTGATCTGTTCTCACGGGCAGCAATGTTTCGAGGGAATTCCCGCGAGCGTTTTCAGGCAATCGGCTTTGCAGCAGAGATTTTTGTGAAGTTGTATCCGAATCATTTCAGTGTTGAACAAATCATCCGTAGCACCTCGATTTGGGATAAAACCTCTGAAAAAAGGCGATCTTCCGTCAAGCTTTGTGAACATCGTTGTATTGGGATTGTCGTTGGAGTTGTGCTCGATGCGATTTCACAGGGCGACCTGGAGTTGCCGAAGGGCTTCACGCCTCAAGACCTGGTTTTCGGGGTCTGGTCTCATTCTTCCGGGGCTTATTCGATTATTGCAACAAATGATTCACTTGAAGAGTTGGGGATCAGTGAGCCATTTTCTGTTGTCAGGCAAAACGTCAACAGACAGCTTGATGGCTTTGGCTGGAAACCGCTTTCTGGGGATTTCGATATTGATGCGGTGATTAAACGCGTCATTAAAGAGGTGTTCGCCGATGAGTGTCGCTAAGCAAACATCCGAACAGGAAACAGGGAATAAAATGACGTATCGTCATATAGTAAGCAGACGTCTTCTGCAGTATGGCACACTGCTTACCATTATCATAACAGCGATAGTGGGATTGAACGCTGTTCTCGCGGGGAAAGATAAACAAAATCAGTCTGTGGAGACAAACTTGATTCCCGTTATAACGGTCATCCTTGATGAGGTTGATTCCTTTGAAATAAAACGAACTTACACCGGTATTGTTAAAGCGGTACGAACCAGCGAGTTGAGTTTCAGAAGGACGGCTGAATTGACTTCGGTATTGGTGAAGGAAGGGACTCGCGTTAAGAAAAATGAGTTGCTGGCTACGGTTGATGATCGCAGTTTGCAAGCCAGAAAGCAGGAACTACTTGCGAAGAAAAACGCGGCTCAGGCGTTGCTCAATGAATTGATCGCAGGGCCTCGCAAGCAGACAATCGCTTCTGCCCGAGCGGAAGTTTCGCAGATGCAGGCGGAATGGGAACTGGAGCAGGCGGAATTGCAGCGAGCCGGAAAACTGTTTGAGGATGCAGTTATTTCCCGCTCCAAATACGACACCGTTCAGTTTGGAACACGAGCTGCGAAAGCTCGACTTGAGGCGGCGACCCAGAAGCTGGTCGAGCTTGAAGCGGGGACGCGTCCGGAGAAAATCAATGCTCAGCAAGCCGTTGTCGATCAACTTGTTGCCATGCTGATTGATGTTGCAGTCGATCTTGAGGACAGTCAATTAAAAGCTCCTTATGCCGGGGTGATTTCAAAGCGATACACAGACGAAGGGACAATCGTTTCTCCCGCAGAGGCTATCTTGCGATTAGTGGATGATACAGATCTGGAAGCCTGGGTCGGCCTCCCCGCTGCAAACGCGATTCATTTTTCTGTTGGCGATAAACATTCACTTCAAGTCGATGGAAATAAAATAGAAGCAACTGTTTCAGCCGTTTTGCCGGAACTTGATCCAGCCACGCGAACCCGCACCGTTATTTTTGATCTGGAAAATTCCAGCTCGAACCAGATTGTACCGTTTCAAATTATTCGCATTGAAGTTCAACAACAAAACAACACAAAAGGATTTTGGGTGCCAATGACTTCGCTGGTGCAAAGTAATCGTGGGCTGTGGGCGCTCTATGTGGTTGAACCGATTGAACAAGATTCGACATTCGTTGTTGCCCGTCGCATTGTCGAAGTTTTGCACTTGCAGGATGTCCGCGCCTTTGTCCGGGGGACGATTCAATCAGGAGAACGGATCATTGCTGATGGAACACATCGAGTTGTCGCGGGGCAGCAGGTGAGTTTAATCGCGGAAAGAAAATAGAGAAATAATTTGATGTTCTTCAGATTCATGATAAATATTGATCGAGGCATGTCGGCTCGCTTCTTGAAGGAGTGTGCCTGATGGATCATTTATTTTATCGTGATACCCGCTTGTTGATTTTGACGATTAGCTTGATCGTCGTTTCCGGGCTATCGTCACTGTATGTACTCCCTCGCATGGAGGACCCGCTGTTAATTGAACGAGCCGGCGGAGTGACGACCATTTTTCCTGGGGCAGATGCGGAACGTGTTGAATCGCTTGTGACGGAAAAACTGGAACAGGGATTGCAGGAGATCGACGAAATTCTGAAACTCCGTTCGAGCAGTCGAGCTGGGATTTCGACGGTGACGATTGAATTGCGGGAAGATGTTTTCGATGTGGATAATGTCTGGTCGAAAGTGCGGGACAAAATTGATGATGTTTCCAAAGATTTTCCGGTTGGAGTTGATGAGCCGGAATTCGAAAAAATGTCTTTGCGTGCGTTTGCGTTAATTGTTGCATTGAAATGGGAGCAGGATGATTCCCCGAACATCGCGATTTTGAAACGATTAACAGAGGAATTGGAGGATCTTTTGCGGGCGGTGCCGGGGACGGAAGAGATGGAGTTATTTGGCAACCCTGAAGAAGAAGTCATTGTGCAGATACAGCCGGATCAGTTGATCGCGCATGGGTTAACTGCGGCTGATCTTTCCCGTCAAATCTTAGCCAGCGATGCCAAGGTTTCTGCAGGGCAAATTCGCGGAAAACGGGGCGATCTTATTCTGGAAGTGGATGGCGAGTTTGATTCAATTGCCCGAATTTCCCACACGCCAATTCAGTATCGCAAAGATGGATTGATCGTTCGCCTGGGAGATATCGCAACGATTAAAAAAGGGATTACCGATCCGCCCGAGAGCCTCGCGGTTATTGATGGTCAGCGAGGGATTGCGATTGGGGTTTTGGTGCGTAAAAAATATCGGATTGATCACTGGGCCTCTGCGGTTGATACTCTGTTGAAGAAATTTGAAGCGGAATTACCCCGTGGAATTAGTTTGGTCCGAGTGTTCGAGCAGAACGATTATGTTCAGCAACGGCTTTCCGGGTTGATGATTAACATGTTGCTCGGCGGGACGGCTGTTTTCATGGTGATTCTTTTACTGATGGGCTGGCGAAGTGCGATTGTTGTCGGTTCAGCCCTCCCT
>JAJRTM010000384.1 GCA_024278285.1 Planctomycetota bacterium | reverse complement strand
TAACTTCCATCGGCTTGGCATTTAAGTGCCAATGATAGAAGAATCTTAGCTGACATAATCAGACCAAGGCGAATAAAAACTCAATCCAGGGGTTTGAATTGAGGTAATTAACTGAAGTGAAACGGGTGTCCACAGGCAGGGCGATCCGGTACAATGCCGCGTTCCATCAAAAATGACACAACTGTTCAAGGCAGACCGGAAAAGAGTGAGCGTTGTGCTCCCAAGCCAAGCACCATCATCGATTGTCGCTTGCAACCAGGCAAGCGATCTGGAATGTGTGCTAAGGATGAGAGTATAAACGTCAACAAGGCGTCTCGTTTTCAAACATTCACAACCGGCATTATTACCAGGAAAAATGGATAGTCAAATTCCCAGCCCCAAAGATGATGCCTTATTTCAAGTAAAATAATTTGCGAGAAAACAGGCATCAATTATTGCTTACGTAACAAATCCTGCATCGGTATTGTTTCAGTGCTCGCAGTTTCTTTTCAGGAAGGTATCATTTTACTAGAATTAACGCAGACCAAACAACAATGTAACCAAACCTGCGCGGGCTTCTTTAGAAAAGATCCAGCTCACGCATTCATTATCAGGAGAGATGGCAGATGGCCAAAGACAAGCAGCAGCAAAAAAAGAAGGACCGCGAACGGCGAGTCGCCAAGGCGAAATTGGCTGCGACCGAAAAAAGACGAGCAGAAGAAAAAACGACCAAAGATGTGAAAAAGTCAGCCAACAGCAAGGCAAAATTCATGACATCTTCGGCGAAAAACACAGGGAAAGCGCCTACATCCAACAAAAAAACATTCACTCAACGACGTAGTGGCAGTTGATATTTTTAGCAGTGCCTGACTTGTTAGTTATTTTCTGGTTCCCTGTTGAGTGCCACGGCTCTGTGAGCCGTGCGAACGGAATTTTAGCGACGATCCGTTTGCAGAAATGCTAATCCGAATACATCACGGCTCGCAGAGCCGTGGCACACGGAACGGTTTTTTCTTGCAACAGTGGCTCAACATAACAGCAGCTCAATACAAATGAGCCCTCAACTTTCCTGTCTTCCGGGATATTTATCGGGCCACTCTCAGGCGGCTTTGGAATTAGCGTTACGCATCAATTGGGTAATGCGTTCAAAGT
This sequence comes from Planctomycetota bacterium, assembly GCA_024278285.1. Lineage (GTDB taxonomy): Bacteria > Planctomycetota > Planctomycetia > Planctomycetales > Planctomycetaceae > Rubinisphaera. The sequence goes on along the minus strand of JAJRTM010000384.1, from coordinate 2,891 downwards.
CGTCGTTATTGGCGAAGTGCAGGATGACCTGACCGGAATCTTTGCTTTTTAATTTGAATTCGACTTTCAAGCCAACCGCCTCGCGGAATTGATCCTGAAGTGATTTCAGGTGATTACTCAATTCTGGCTTCTCTGGTTTTTCGGGTTTTTTCATCGGAACAGTTTTTGATCGCCCGAGCAATTCTTTGACGGCTGCTTCTGTTTTGCGAACCGAAAGCTGTTCTTTTGTAATTCGCTCTGCCAAGTCCAGTTGTTGCGATTCTTGTTTCAGGGAAAGCAATGCTCGCGCGTGTCCTGCGGTCAGTTTTTCTTCCTGGAGGGCGTTTTTGATCGGCACGGGCAGGTCCAGCAATCGCAGTGTGTTGACGACCGCGGAACGGCTCATGCTCAATTGCTTACCCAATTCCTCGGGGCTACTTTCAAACAAATCGATATAATTTCGAAACGCCTCTGCTTTTTCGAGGGCTCCTAAATCTTTTCGTTTCAGGTTTTCTTCAAAAGAAAATTCGCAGGCAACCTGGTCAATCACATCGACAACGCGCGTTGGAATCTGTTTCAAACCGGCCTGTTTAGCAGCAAGCCAGCGTCGTTCTCCTGCAATCAATTCGTAATTTTCGCCAAACTCTCGCACTAATACAGGCTGCAAAATACCATGCTTGCGAATACTGTCCGCCAATTCTTCCAGCGATTGCTTATCAAAATGCTGACGAGGCTGGTTCGCGTTGCGTTGAATTCTTTCCAACGAAATTTCCAGCAGTCCATCAGTTCCTGCAGATTTTTCTTCTGTATGTAGCCTGAGTTCTGAAGACTCTGCATACGGTTCATTCGCGGGACCGCCGCCACCTAGCAACGCATTTAATCCGCGTCCTAGACGTCGCTTGGGAATTACTTCCTGTGAAGCAATTTCTGGTTCTTGATTCTTGTCTGTTTGTGGATTGATGGGAGATTGTTTTTCCATGGAAGGACTCCGGAAAGTAGCAAGAACTGGTCGGACCGCTTTGCAGCCGATTTGAATTGGTTTTGGTTGGACCGCAAATGTATGCTTTTTCCATCAACAAGACAAGATCAAAAAAAATGACTTGGCCAGCGTGATTTCAAAGGAATCACGGCACTTGTTTTTGGGAACCTCTATTTACTCAAAAGGAGCACAGACATTCGGCGTCTGTCTTGTTTGAGTATGCTGTAATTAAAGGCAGACAAGGATGTCTACCCCTCCGTACAGTGGGATTTTTTCAGTAGGAGATTTTTGAATAAATAGAGGTTTCCTTTATCGTTTATCCAGTCCTGTATTCATCACGACTTCAATGTAAATGTTACACATATTTTTGACACGGTCGCGATCAGATTGCCGTTAGGCGAATGATCTGGTTCTAGCAGGCTGGTGAGGGAATAATTGCAATTTCTCTGCTGGTCTTGACAGAAATTGCTTTCAACTGATACATGCAAACACGAACAAGTCGGTATTCACACCGACTTGTTAATCCTCTTCCCTCTATTCTCCCCTCTACGATGGTTTCTTCTGCAAACCAGATTAACAATGGCCAAGGCTTCGGGTAACAATTCTGAATCAAAAAATGCTGCTGTTGATGATTCTCAACAGACGGATCCGCTTGGATTCTATCCATTGCTGATGATCAGTCTTGCTTTAGGAATTGCGTTTCCGTGTGGTATTTGGTTGATGATCAAAGAGCCGCAACCGACATCGCTTCATCAGACTGAAGAAGCGATTGAACTGCTCGAAGCTGGACGAACAAAAACAGCTTATCTTCAAGCAATGAAGTTGCTGAAATCGCAAGTGAGTGAACCGGGAATTGGTGGTTCTTTAGAGTTCATTGTCGGTGTGGCTCACTTCCGAAAAGCGGAGAAGGATGTCAAAGAATCGCCGATTATGAACAGGAATGTGGCTGCTCAAGGTTTTGAACTTGCCAGGCGATATCTTGAGCAAGCAAATCTAAAGACAATAAAAATGGAACTCCGTTCGGAATGGTCCTATTCACTGGGAGCCTGTTATTACTACCTGGGGCGTCTATACGATGCTCGAGAAAAATTAGAACTGGCGTATACTCAATCTGAACAACGCCGAGCACAGACGATGCTCATGTTGGGAAAGTGCTACGTCGATTCTAACGTCATGAAAGCTTCGTTACTGCATCAAACGAATCTTCTGGAAGAGCAGACAAAAAGGCGTAAAATCATTGCCCGACTCGAAAGTATTGTTGATCCTCGTGTAAAAAAACAGCCTTTATCAGAGACAGAAATTGTTGAAGCATTGATGTATATTGCTGAGCTTTATCGGCAAGATAAAAAGCTTGATCAGGCAGAACTTGCCTTGCGAAATATTAAAACTCATTTGCAAGACGACTCTCTTGCAGAAGACGTGAAGATTTCTTTAGTCGATAGCAAGGAACTTCTTCGAGCCATGATTATTCTTGATCGCGGTGAGGCGAAAAAATCGCGAGAGATCCTACAGAGTTTAATCGCTGTAAAATCCGGTCTGGAGCAGAACACAACTTTGCAGGGACAATACATCATCGGGTTAACCTATTCACATGAAAAAAAGATTGATCAAGCTATTGATCACCTGGAAAAGGCAGCCTTGGTGACCGATTCGGAAGTTTGCTTTCCAGCCAATCTTTATGCTGGCGAATTGGCGAGAAAACGTGGATTACACGAAGATGCTCTCGTTTTCTACTTGCGGGCGTTATCACTTGTTGATTCCACCGAGTCGTTCACAAATCGTTGGATTGATCTGAAAAAAGCTCGATTGATTATCAAAGCAGCCTGGGATGACTGGGGCGCTTCACAGCGATACGAACATTATCGTTTTTCGATGGAGCTGGCGGATCACATGGTCCCATTGTTTACTCCAGAATTTGCCAATCAACTTTCTG
>JAJRTM010000383.1 GCA_024278285.1 Planctomycetota bacterium | reverse complement strand
TGTTTTTCAAATGGCCAAAGCTGATGCAGATCGTGAACCTGCACATTTTCGATGCCCCGTTGTTTTCCGTAGGCGACCGCTTCGGGCATAATATCCAGCCCGGCTACCTGATATCCCTGCTGTTGGAAAGAGAGTAAATTCCCAGCCGAGCCGATTCCTCCTTCAATCACCAAGCCGGGAGACGGGGCGAACTGATTGAGCCAGCGGCTGATCAATCGTCGTTTTGAAACATGCCACCAGTAGGATTGCTCCAATTCAGAAAGTTCGTGCAAATGTGCCAGTTCCATGAAATTTTCAATCCTCGATATCCGGTGAGCTTCCCTAAACCGTAGGGTCCGCTATTGCTTAGCATGATGCAAAAAAACAACATGCGATGATAAGACTTAGCTTTTTGCCAGACTCCATGGCGGGTGAAACCTCTATAAAGAGAGAGATTTGACGATTCGCAATAACGGTTGCAACGATTATTCCGAAAGACCTTTTCTTCTGAGGATGAGAATACTATTTGCAACATCATTGAAGGTCATTTTCGAGCTACATATTTGTAGGGACATTTCACAGGTGAGTCGGAAAAATTGGTAAGGAAACACTTATTACCCATGCAGATTCGCATTGGAAAAATGATTGAATCCCCCTGGTTTTGGGGGACATTGCTGGTCGCTTTGGCTATTCAAAGTCTGCCGCTGATGCTTTGCATGCCATTGACTGCCGATGCGGTGCTTTACGATTTACAGGCAAAAACAGCATTGCAAGGCGGCGTTCTGTACCGCGATATTGTGGAGCCAAATCTTCCGGGAATTGTCTGGCTGCACATGGTGGTTCGTTCCTTATTCGGCTGGTCGATTACTGCACTGCGACTGGTCGATTTAACGGTTGTCGCAGGAATTGTAATGCTGCTCGTTTTCTGGCATCGTGCTGGTGCAACTTCCAGCGAAAAACATTCTCGTAATGAATCGATCTTTCTGGCTTTGATACTGTTCTGGTTTTATTTTGGAACTTCGGAATGGTGTCATTGCCAGCGAGATGTCTGGATGCTCCTTCCTGCTCTGCTCGCGTTATACTTACGACGAAATCAAATTGAACGAACCTGTTTTTTGAGCTGTTCAAAATGCAAATTATTCCAGTGGGGAATGCTGGAGGGGATCATCTGGGCGGTTGGGTTCTGGCTTAAACCATTCATTGCCATTCCTGCAGTTGTGGTGCTGGTGATTGGTTTAATCGCTATCAATAAGAAGAAGAAGAAGAAGAAGAAGAAGAAGAAGAAGAAGAGTCTGCGATTAAGAGAAGTGGGGGCATCTATTCTGTGTGATTTTTCTGGCGTACTTTTCGGCGGATTATTGATTGGTTCACTCGGGATCGGTTGGTTGATGCAAACCGAGGCTTGGCCTCATTTTCTGGAGATGTTACTGGAATGGAATCCGACTTATTTTGAAGTCGGTTCTGATCGCTGGACGTGGGATCGGTTATGGCGAGAACAGTTACGATTCATGCCGTTCAGTCTGTTTCATCTGCTGGCGATTCCGCTGGCTGTTCATCAAATGATGAAAATGATATTCAATTCCCAGGCGGTCAATAAGAAAGAAATTTCTCAACTGCTTTTGTGCGGATTGTATTTAGGTTGGCTGTTTCAGTCTTTCACGATGCAGCATCTATTCGATTATGTGCATGTGCCGGAAATATTTCTGGGCATGACGATTGTTGTTCGTCATGCAAGAAAAATGGTCGAACATTTCGTAACAGTATCTGCACCAAACGAAACGGATACTTCTTCAAAGAATATTTGTATTGGTGCTGCTTTAATTCTCATGATGTTTGCTTTGGTAACGAACCCTGCAACCGACTGGAATCGCACGAGTTACTGGAGAGCTTGTTTGACACAGGGAAGCACCCCCGAAGTAAAAACGGCTATTCAACATTTTCCATTGCCAAACTGGGTTGAGTTGCAACCGGCCTTAGATTTCTTGCGTCAATTAAATCTGCGTGATCACGAATTGACCGTCCACAATGTCCATTTGGTGCATGCTTATCGCGAATTAAATTTGAAGCCTTCGACGCGATTTGTTTATTTGGATGTTCTGACACGAATTTTCCATCGCGACCATGCAGACGAAATTATCAGCGAACTGGATCATTCCGGGCATCGCTATGTATTAAGTGGGCTGATTGAAAATGGGATGTCGCCGGAAGATGTACGAAGTAGTGGTCCCAATTCACCCTTTTCACTACCAGAGAAGTTTCCAACTAAGCATCTGAAAGAATTCCCCTACCAATTTCCCGTTCTGTTTCGTTCTGGACAGTACGTTGTCCACTGTGTTGATAAATCCGCTGCCCCTCTTAATGCAGCATTTATGCCACTGGCGATGAAAACACCTGTAGATGAACAGGAACCGGAATAGCTCAAAAGACAGAGCATTATTTACGATATTTATCGCTTTATGGTTGATTTCGGGAAACAACTCGTATAATCGGGGCAATCGTTGTAACCCGCATATTTTTTCAGCGGCGGCAACCGAATTGTTCTACAGTAGGTTTATAGTTAGCACCTCCGGGCAGAGGGTAATAAACTGCAGTAGTGTTGAGTTCTGTTCAGAGATCGATCAAATCTTGATTGGCTTAGCACGAATCAGAAAAGCCAGGGCAGTTACATCTCTTTTGATCATCGATGAAAAACGCCATGAGTACACTCTCGCCACTTCCTTTTGAATTAGATAAAGTATCAAAAGAATCTCCCCAGGTTTTGCCGGGGCCGCTGGTGGATGTCCTCGAATATTCGCATTGTGAAGATGTCATACACGAAGCCCCGACGCTAGAAGCCGACTGGATCAGCCGACTGCATCTTCAAATTCCTCGCAGTAACGTGCATTGCCTGTCTCGTACAACATTAGTTGCAAAACGAATTTTAGATATCGTCATGGCTGTGGGATTGTTACTGATTTTATGGCCCGTGATGCTTCTTACCGCGATTGCTGTCAAGCTGACTTCACCCGGACCTGCCATCTTTACACAAACTCGCGTTGGCTTGAATTTACGCAAGAAGAAAACGGACCGCCGACTTAAAAACCTGGGGCCTCCTCCTGGGGAAGAGGAAAGACGCCGTGTCGAAAATGATCGCCGCAACGAATATAAATATGGCAAGGAATTCACGCTGTATAAATTTCGTACCATGCGCAACGATGCCGAAAGGGACGGGGCGCAGTTTGCTGTTAAGGGAGATGCTCGTGTGACATCCGTTGGGCGTTTTTTGAGAAAAACACGTTTTGACGAACTCCCTCAACTTTGGAATGTGCTCAAAGGTGAAATGTCGATGGTCGGACCACGTCCGGAACGTCCCGAATTTATCGAGCATCTTTCCAGTGAAATCCCAGATTATATTCAAAGGCTTGGCCTTAAACCTGGATTGACCGGCCTGGCGCAAATTGAAAACGGCTACGATAACGATATCAACAGCTTCCGTAAAAAAGTAACTTACGATTTAATCTACCTGCAAAACTGTTGCCTGTGGAATGATATCAAAGTTCTCTTCAGAACAATCCGCGTCGTCCTCACCGGCAGTGGTGCTCTCTAACCGCGCGGGATATATTCAGGCCAGCCGTGGCCTGGTAAATTTCTTAAGTTGTTGCCAGTTGCACTGTTGCGCCTTGGTTCTTGATTCCACGGTGTGTGCCACGGCTCTGTGAGCCGTGCAAACTGAAAATCAAGCTTGATTTCAACAAGATGTTCTCACTCCAACGCAGCACGGCTCACAGAGCCGTGGCACACGAAACCGTTATTTCTCGCAACAGTTTCTCGACACGAAAACACCCTAATCTCTCCCCATTTTCCGGGTTATTTATTAGCCCAGGCACATAGCTGGCGGCTTATCTGCACTTGAAAGTTGCCAGGGGCAAGCAAAAAAATGTCTGGCTGACGGACGGAGTGACTGATCACTGTGTAGAAGCTCCCATCACTTTGTCTGGACTTTATCAGCCACGACGTAATGACTCGGGACGATTTTGCTTCTCAATTTCAGGAATGGAAGTTCGATCATTTTTGAAAGCAACAGGCCAAGCAGGATGGAGAGGATCCAGAAGCAGGAAGCGTCAATCAAAAGAAGCGTGACATCATTAACATAGTTTGCCAGAAAATTGATCACTGCCCTTCGTGACCAGTCTGTGCCGGGGAGACTGAAAATAATGGAATGGGCCAGGTA
>JAJRTM010000382.1 GCA_024278285.1 Planctomycetota bacterium | reverse complement strand
CCTGGAAGATGGGAGGGTTGAGTGGACTTTGTATCGGGAAACTGTTGCGAGAAATAACGGTTTCGTGTGCCACGGCTCTGTGAGCCGTGATGTGTTAGAGTTTCTGTTTTCGCAAAAGGTAGCTGAAAATTCCAGTCGCACGGCTCACAGAGCCGTGGCACCCAACAGGGAGTCTAACGCAATGTTTCAGTTTTTGTGTTTGCCTGTTGCTGAACAACAGGGGCAGGCAAATTTGGAAGGAATTAAAGGTGTCAGGAACCGTTTCCGGTGTAATTACACGATAAACATGGTAAATAGGAATGAAAAAGCGAGATAAAATCAAGATACTATACTAAAAACGAAATAAACGGTTCCTGACACCTTTTCTGTGTGCCTTTTCTGTGTGTGAAAAAGCGAGATAAAATCAAGATACTATACTAAAAACGAAATAAACGGTTCCTGACACCTTTTCTGTGTGTAACTTAAAGCGAATAACGCGACTTCGGAAATAATAAATCAACAAGCCCTAACACCCCCGGCTCGCCTGAAAACAACCTGGAAGATGGGAGGGTTGAGTGGACTTTGTATCGGGAAACTGTTGCGAGAAATAACGGTTTCGTGTGCCACGGCTCTGTGAGCCGTGATGTGTTAGAGTTTCTGTTTTCGCAAAAGGTAGCTGAAAATTCCACTCGCACGGCTCACAGAGCCGTGGCACCCAACAGGGGATCTAACGCAATGTTTCAGTTTTTGTGTTTGCCTGTTGTTGAACAACAGGGGCAGGCAAATCTGACTGTTGCATCAAAATAGAATCCCCGATGAGTGCTTTCTGGTACGTGCTGCTGTAGCCGCCGGGCATCAGGTACTGAGGTGTTGAGCAGCCGGGCAATAACCAGCAGATGCTGCACAGCAGTAAAACCCGCTGAACTGAATGCGTCATGGGCTGTTTCATCTTTTCAACGCTACCTTTGGTTTAGATTTCCAAGAGGATATCTTTACTGAATGAGCTTTTGGGAGGCCCGCGGCGGGGCCGACACTGTTTTTATCGACAATTGACAAATTTATAACGATTCTTTTTTTTGAATCGCCCGGAATTCAAAAAATGGTAATCTTTTGCTAAAGTGCCTGCTCGCAGTCCCCACGGTTTTCCCGAGAGAAAGTTGCCTAATGAGTGATACAGAACTTCATCCCCTGGCTCAGACTGTCAACGAGCAATTAAGTAAAACAGATGCAAAATTTCAGATGCTCGTATTTTTTGAAATAAAACCGGGCAACGGAGACGCATTTCGGGCAGCATTCACAGAGCCCCTCAAACAAACACAATCTGAAGCAGGAAATATTGTCTATCGGTTGACGCAGGATACAATCTCGCCTGAAAAGTTTATCGTGATCGAACAGTGGAAAAATCTCGATGCGCTGGATGCACACCTCAAACAGCCCTATTTAACCACCCTGTTAAATGACCTGGAAGAGATTCTTGCTCAAGATCCCGATGTGCAAGTTCTGCAATAGAAGTTCCCAGAATTCTGAATGTTTCGTTCCTGGTACTGCAAGCAGCAATTGATGTGTCATGGCTTTTGTATTTCGTAAGTGAAAAACGATGGGAAGCGTTCCACGTCAATTCGGAAATTCAACAGGAGATAGGTTGTCTCCTTGAAAAGAGTGCCTAGAATCCAGTGTTGTCGCCGATAAAACAGGCGAATACTTATCACATGCTAACATTATTTCGTTAAATCTCAGAAAGAAATTAAATGGCCTACACATTACCAGAGTTACCTTATGCTTACGATGCCCTCGAACCTCATATCGATGCACGTACCATGGAAATCCATCACTCCAAGCACCATCAGGCTTACATTTCCAAAGTGAATGCAGCTTTGGAAGGACACGATGAACTGGCTGCCAAATCGATTGAAGACTTGGTCAGCGATTTGAACGCAGTCCCGGAAGCGATTCGCGGTGCGGTACGCAACAACGGTGGCGGTCACGCTAACCACAGTTTGTTCTGGACCATTATGAGTGCCAACGGCGGGGGCGAGCCAGCAGGCGATCTTGCAGATGCAATCAACGGAAAATTCGGCTCTTTCGATAAATTCCAGACAGAATTTGCCAATGCAGCCGCAACGCGATTTGGTAGTGGCTGGGCCTGGCTCAGTGTCGATAACGGGCAGGTTCTCGTCGAAAGCACCCCCAATCAGGATACTCCTCTTTCAGAAGGAAGAACTCCAATTCTGGGATTGGACGTCTGGGAACATGCCTACTACCTTAACTACCAGAATCGCAGACCCGATTACATCTCTGCATTCTGGAATGTTGTCGACTGGAACGCGGTAGCAGACCGGTACAATTCTGCCAAGTAACAAGAAGAGCAGCTTGTTGCTTGATTGTTGAATTTGGATTTCAAAGCACTTTGCGAGTTGATTGCAAAGTGTTTTTTTTGTTTTTTAGTAACTACTCAGCGATGGGCGGTTGTGAACAAATTGCCTCCAGAGGGTAGCTCAGACAATCTGTTTAGGATTGTCTGAGTGCCGTCAGGCACCCGAGGCATTGAGTGAAAGGTTTGAAAATGAGAATAAGCGTTACCCGAAAAGAAATCCCTCGGGTTGCTTCGCAACACAGACAACCCTAAACGGGATTGTCTGTGCTACCCGGTTGATTGCAAAGTGTTTTTTTTAGTTTTTTATCAATAAAATGCTGTGCAATGGTGGTAGGATATTTGGATGAAGCGTAGATTTGGCTTTCCAGCCTGATGAATGTGGTATCCATGAGATTTACTCGCTGATTGACCACTGAACTCTGTATGATCAATTGAAATATCAGTGCCATTTGTGTCAGGCTGGAAAGCCTAACCTATCTTTCCTGACGCCTATTCCCCCTGTTCAACCCCGGCTACGTCGGATTAAGAATTGATCGTTAATATTATGGAGCAGATTACACTAACCGCAACGACTGGTTTCGGTCTTGAGGCTGTGGTTGGACGAGAACTTCAACGTTTGGGCTATGAGGACCAAAGACGCTCTGATGGTCGGGTTACTTTTGACGCACCGCTTGATGCGATGGCAAGATGCAATTTGCATTTGAGGTCAGCCGACCGATTGCTGCTGCAAATTGGACAATTCCCCGCAGCAGACTTCGATGCTTATTTCGATCAGATCCAGCAACTCCCCTGGGAACGCTGGATACCTGCTGACGCCAGCTTTCCGGTGACGGGCTCTTGCTATAAATCGATTTTGAAATCTGTCCCGACTTGTCAGGGGATGGCGAAAAAAGCGATTGTAAATCGCCTGCAATCCGTTTACCGCTGCGATCTTGAAGAGACTGGACCTGTCTGCGCAGTGCAGTTCGAGATTCGAAATGACTTGTGCACAATCAGTATTAATACATCAGGTGAAGGGCTTCATAAGCGAGGATACCGACTGCGACGGGGGGTGGCACCACTTCGAGAAACATTGGCAGCCTCCTTGGTACAGCTGAGTGTCTGGAATCGCGAGCGTGCTTTTCACGATCCTTTCTGTGGCAGCGGAACCATTGCGATCGAAGCCGCTTTAATCGCGCAAAATCAGGCACCAGGATTGAATCGTCACTTTGCATCAGAAGATTGGCCGACCTATCCCCGCGAACTTTGGGAGCAGGCGAGAACTGAAGCGAACGACATGATTGATCACAGCGAGTCATTCCCGATCCTGGCAACAGATAATGATTACCACGTCCTTAATGCAGCACGAGAAAACGCTGCCAGAGCGGGGGTTGAACACCGCATTCACTTTCAGCAACACGATATTTCCACATTAACGACACAGCGAAAATATGGATGTTTGGTGACCAACCCTCCTTACGGAGAGCGGATCGATGATGTCGAAGAGGCTCATGATTTGTGGGCGGAAATCGCGAAAGTGACCGAGCAGTGGTCTACTTGGTCCGTGTTTGTGTTTGCGGGGTCACGCGAATTTGAAAAAATATTCGGCTGCAGAGCGACTCGCAGGAGAAAGCTTTATAACGGCCCGATTGAATGCACCTACTATCAATACCTTGGCCCCAAACCGCCCCGCATCCCAAGTGCATAAAAGAGGCATTGAAGACTTGCAAATACCGTTTCAAATCGAACCCGGCTTTATTGTTGAGTGTCATTTCCCTGAAGCGAACTGGGGTGTAGCCATGAACCGGATGCCTGGATGTGTATATTTGGTCATGTTGCGGTTTTTCTTCCTCAAAAACCGGGTTTTTGGAATTGTTCCTGGTTTTTTCGCTTGCATCAAACGGCTGGATCGTTATAGTTCCCGGCTTGCGAAAGATTGCCTGTGAGGCGAGCAGACGAAAGTCTGTACTCACTGAAGTATAATTTTGCAGTTTTTAGTGCTTGCGGGGTGAAATAAGTCACGCTAGCGTAGCTCAACGGCAGAGCTCCGGTTTTGTAAACCGGAGGTTGTGGGTTCGAATCCCACCGCTAGCTTTTGAGGTTCGCTGCTTGCTTGGTGTTACTTTGCGAGTCAGTGGAAAATGGGGGGGTATTCCCGAGCGGCCAAAGGGGTCAGACTGTAAATCTGATGGCTCAGCCTTCACAGGTTCGAATCCTGTTACCCCCATTTTACAGGAATAGATTACGCGGGTGTAGTACAATGGTAGTACTCCAGCCTTCCAAGCTGGTTGTGAGGGTTCGATTCCCTTCACCCGCTCTTTCGTTTTGTTGGAGGCCCGTCCGCGGGTGTTTTCGGCAGCGGTGCTGCTGTAGCTCAGTGGTAGAGCGCGTCCTTGGTAAGGACGAGGTCATGGGTTCAAGTCCCATCAGCAGCTTTTCGCCTGATGGTGGCATGGCCCTGCGAATTTTGAGTGTTGATTTGCGTTGGGCGTTGTGTTGCCCTGGGCAATTTTTTGTTTTGGGGCGAGTCTTTTCCGTTTTTTTGACGGACTGACTTCCTTCCCCGGAAGAATGTCATTAGGATTACATCAGTTTTGTACTTAGAGTAATCGAAAACGATTGCTTGAACCGTCTGCTTTGGAGGTAAAACAAGAGATGGCTAAGGAAGTCTTTGAACGTACCAAGCCCCATGTGAATGTGGGAACAATTGGTCATATTGATCACGGTAAGAGTACCTTAACTGCTGCGATGGTTATGGTACAGGCAACAAAGGGGCTCGCAAAAGAGCTGAGTTACGCAGAGATCACCAAGGGTGGTACGGTTCGCGACGACACCAAGACAGTGACAATTGCTGTCAGCCATGTTGAGTACGAATCTGAAACTCGTCACTACGCCCATATTGACTGCCCGGGTCATGCTGACTATGTGAAGAATATGATTACCGGTGCAGCTCAGATGGATGGGGCAATTCTTGTTGTCTCTGCTGCAGATGGCCCAATGCCTCAGACTCGCGAGCACATTCTGCTGGCTCGTCAGGTGAATGTGCCTGCTCTGGTTGTCTTCTTAAATAAATGCGACCTGGTCGACGATGAAGAATTGCTCGAATTGGTCGAGATGGAAGTTCGCGAACTTCTCAGTAAGTACGACTTTCCTGGCGATGATATTTCTATTGTACGTGGAAATGCAAAAGGTGCCTTGGAAAACCCTGCTGACGAAGGATACGGAAAGTGCATCCAAGACTTGCTGGACGCGCTTGATAAAGATATTCCCGAACCCGCTCGGGAATCAGACAAGCCTTTCCTGATGTCCGTCGAAGATGTCTTCTCGATCAAGGGGCGTGGTACTGTCGCTACCGGCCGAATTGAGCGAGGCGTTATCAATGTTGGCGAAAAAGTCCAGATCGTCGGGCTGAAAGAGACGGCGGAAACGACCGTGACTGGCGTTGAGATGTTTAACAAAACTCTTGATACCGGCATGGCTGGCGATAATGTTGGCCTCTTGCTACGCGGGATTAACCAGGATGAAATCGAACGAGGCCAGTGCCTTGCTGCTCCGGGTTCAATTACGCCTCATCATAAATTTGAATGTGAAGTTTACGTGCTGAGTAAAGAAGAAGGTGGACGGCACACGCCATTCTTTAGTGGTTATAGCCCTCAGTTCTACTTCCGCACGACAGACGTAACTGGAAGTGCAAAACTTCTTGGCGGTGCAGAAATGTGCATGCCGGGCGACAACGTAGCTCTTGAAGTTACATTGCAAAAACCTATTGCAATGGATGAGGGAAGCCGCTTTGCGATTCGTGAAGGTGGCCGAACTGTTGGTTCAGGAGTTGTGACAAAAATTGTTGAGTAAGCTGCTCGGCAGTAGTATGCAATTGCCATCTGCCTCGCTTTTGGTACAAAAGCGAGGCTCGGCGTTGCAGTGGCAGGTTAAGTTTGGTGCAATTCCTTCCGAGTGAATGATGGGGCTTGCGAGTGCAGGTTTCGTGAATTGTGAGCATTGTTGATTTATTTGGTTTAGGTGGTCGTAATGGCTCGTGAATACGTTTGGTTGGAATGCACTGAATCAGGGATGCGAAATTATCGCGTTCAGAAAGAAATGCGCGGCACAGAACGACTTGAGCTGAAAAGGTACTGCCCCAAGTTGAGGCGGCACACAATACATAAAGAATCCCGCAAGAAATAGTCTGCTGCCTGTCGGTTTGGGTGTGAGTGCATTACGGGCGTAGCTCAATTGGCAGAGCACCGGATTCCAAATCCGGCGGTTGGGGGTTCAAGTCCCTCCGCCCGTGCTTAAGAGTCCTGGTGGAGGAGTGTTTGGTTTTCACTCATTCTGTTGCTTCATGTTGGCACAGGCGTTGATGGCAAGTTGGTTTTAAGTATGGCTAAAACAAGATTAGTGGCGGGTTTGCTCGCAGAGATGTTTTCGATCGGGCTTTACAAGCGAAATCAGGGAAAGCAGGTTCGCCAGGTGACTGGCGTATCAATTGCGGTTTTCTTTCTCGTTGCCGCTTCAACCCTGTCTAACAATCTGCCGATTAAGTCGGCCGAAGCCCTTCGGGTTGGCTTGCCGATGCTGGTTGGTGTGATTGGCGTTTGGCTCGCTTATCGAGTGGTGAACTATGCACCAGTTGCTGACTTTCTAATCGCCGTCCAAAGTGAAATGGATAAGGTTTCGTGGCCATCATGGCCTCAGCTTTGGAGAGCAACTGTTGTCGTATTGGTGACGATGGTTTTTCTGGCAGTTTCGCTGTTTCTCTTTGATATCATTTGGCAATACATTTTTAGGGCGGTTGGCTTCCTGAAGATGTGAGAGGCGAGATGTTTCGGATTGCTGGTGACTTGATTGATCAGCTTGGAATCTTTTCCATACTGTGCCCCAATGTGGCTTGAAATCTAAGCTCAGTCGGCACATAATCTCCGCTTCATTATTGTGTGGCCCTACTGGCTGTTACGGAGATTGTGATTAGCTTGGTGGTGGTTACCATGCAGCATTTGTTATAGAATTTTTGGGCCTGCCTGGCAGGGTTTGTTGTGGATTTATCCATGAATGACACGGAGTTTTCACATTCTGGCATTCCCTCGCGGGACGATGAGGCAGCTCAGGGGCAACCCGAGATGCGCTGGTATGTGCTGAAAGTTCAGTCGAATCGCGAAAAAACAATCCGCGACTCTCTTGCAAAAAGGATTAAGCGAGATGGCCTGGAGGAATACTTTGGCGAAGTCATTATTCCGACGGAAAAAATTGTAGAGACAAAAGGTGGCAGGAAACGTACTCGAGAACAACGATTGTATCCTGGCTATATCATGATTCAGATGATTCTGAATGATGAATCATGGTATCTGGTGCGGGATACTGGTGGTGTCGGAGACTTTACCGGAGCTGCGGGTAAGCCGATTGCAATGCAGGATGAAGAAATTAAGCGAATGCTCGGAGCCGAAGTGGCTAAAGAGGAGGAACCAGCCAGGGTCAAAATTGGCCTTGGGATTGGCGATGTTGTCAAGATTGGTGAAGGGACATTTGAGAGCTTCGAGGGGTCAGTCGAGGCAATTGATGAATCAAGTGGGAAAATCAGTGTGTTGATTGAAATTTTCGGTCGACCAACTCCGGTTGAACTGGAGCACTGGCAAGTGGAAAAGCAATCCTAAACATGCAGTGATGCTGTTTTATGATTGAGTTACATACAAACGAGAGTGGGTATATTCTGGATACCCCTGGGTGAAATGAAAAATGGCGAAACAGGTAACAGGCGAAATTAAAGTGCAGGTTCCCGGCGGGCAAGCGACTCCGGCTCCCCCGGTTGGTACTGCGCTCGGACCGCACGGTGTGAATATCGGGCAGTTTGTTCAGCAGTTTAACGACAGGACAAAGGACATGCCCGGCATGACCTTGCCTGTTGTGATCACGATTTATGACGACCGGTCCTTTGACTTTATTATCAAGTCTCCTCCGGCAGCAGTGTTACTGAAAAAAGCTGCCCAGATTGCCAAGGGGTCAGGCAGTCCTAAGGCTGACAAGGTCGGGTCGGTCACCAAGGAGCAGGTTCTTGAGATCGCCAAAACAAAAATGGACGACTTGAATGCCTCCTGCCTTCAGCAGGCATCGAAGATGATTGAGGGGACCGCCCGAAGTATGGGTGTCGAGGTGGTTGACTGACGGTCGGTCATGGTGGTTGTTTCGCGTGACTAATCGTTGTTGAAATATTATAGAGTCTTGTTGGCTAGTAGGTGTTTGAAGATGGTGGCGAAATCAAAACGGATGGATGAATTGCGGAAAAAGGCACTTGCTCTTGGTGCAGTGGATCTCTCCACAGCCGTGCATGAGCTGAAGACTGTGGAGCAGTCACTGACAGAAGGCGGCAAGCCTTGCAAATTTGATCAGACAGTAGAATTGGCTATTCGCCTGGGGATTGATTCTCGGCAAGCCGACCAGCTTGTGCGTGGGTCAATTATCCTGCCTCATGGGATTGGGAAAACGCAGCGGGTTGTGGTATTCGCAAAAGGTGAAAATGCAAAGGTTGCCTTGGAAGCTGGTGCAGATGAAGTTGGTGACAAGGAGCTTGCTGATAAAATAAAAGGAGGCTGGCTCGACTTTGATGTTGCAATCGCTTCCCCCGACATGATGGGAGTGGTTGGACCTCTTGGGCGTGTGCTTGGTCCGCGTGGGTTAATGCCTTCGCCGCGAGCAGGGACAGTAACCCAAGATGTGGCAGGGGCTGTTAAGGAATACAAAGCTGGTAAGGTGGAGTTCAGGAATGATTCCAGTGGCAATGTTCATTGCGTTGTCGGGAAACTCTCGTTTGATGAACAAAGCCTGATTGATAACATTGATGCGGTGCTGAAATTGATCAATTCACTGAAGCCTGCTGCCCAGAAGGGTGTTTATATTCGTAATATTGCACTTTCTTCGACCATGGGGCCTGGGATTATGATCGTTGTGTGATCGTGTCTTTTGTGTAGGCATTAAGAAACTCAGCGGCGTTGTCCGCGTTTATAATATCTGTTTTTGTGGCCTGGCGGCCTGATTGCTGTTAAGGGTGAGTCATGAGTAAAGTAGTCAAGGAGATGATCCTCAAGGAGATTGAAGGTCGTCTGGATGGTGAACGCGATCTGCTTATTCTTGATTCGTCTCGGCTGGATGCCGTGACGAACAATACGTTTCGCTTAGCGATGCAGGAGAAGGGGATCCATTTACTGGTTGTCAAGAACAGCTTGGCGCTCAGAGTGCTTGGTAGTGACTGCGACCAGATGCGGCAGATATTTAGTGGGCCATCTACAATAGCCTGGGGAGGAGAGGACGTTGTTGCTCTTTCCAAGGAAATTTCCAGGCAGGCTAAAGAGTTGGAACTTCTGGAGATTAAGGGGGGGACTGTTGAGGGTCAGGCCCTTGATACGGCTGCTGTCGAGAAACTCTCGAAGAGCCCGGGGCGTGTGGAATTGATCTCGATTATTTCGGGGCAAATACTAAGCCCGGGAGCCCAGCTTGCTGGGGCGATACTTGGTCCTGCCGGTGTTTTGGCGGGCTGCGTAGCATCTATTGCTGAAAAGGAAGAGGAGTAAGGCGTGCTGGAGTTTGAGAAAACTCCAGGTTATAAGTTGTGAATTAAAACATTCAAGTGACAGTATTTAATTGATTCGAGAGGGAAATGTAATGGCGACCGCAGAAGCAACAACGGAATTCGACGATAGCACAAAAACACTTGGGGATCAGATTGTTGGTCTGACACTGCTTCAGGCAAAAAGCCTGGCAGACTACCTGAAAGAAGTGCACGGCATTGAGCCTGCCAGCGGCGGAGCTGTCGTCATGGCTGGCCCTGCTGGGGACGGTGGCGGAGACGCTGCCGAAGAGAAAACCGAATTTGATGTCATTCTCACAGGGTTTGGCGATCAGAAAATTGGTGTCATTAAGGCTGTTCGGGCTATCACTGCTCTCGGCCTGAAAGAAGCAAAAGGGCTCGTTGAAGGTGCTCCCAAGCCACTCAAGGAAGGTATCTCTAAAGAAGACGCAGAAAAGCTCGTTGCAGATATCGAAGCTGCTGGTGGCTCTGCAGAGATCAAGTAATCCTGTAGCGATCGAAGGGGGTTTGCGGTAAGGCAAGGAGTTTTCTTCTGCCTTTTTGCAGCCCCTTTGGCTGCTCTATTCCTGCGCCAGGCCTCTGGTTGAAGGAAGTGTAGATTTCGGTTGCTATTTTGTGGAGATTCGCTAATATTATCCGCGTGTCTGCATTTTGGTATTGACAGCGTGCTTGATCTTTTGGGCTGCTTTGGGTGATTCTTACAGGTGTTATGCGACTTTCTATTAAGTGGGGACTCCCTCTTATTGGTGGGATTGCGCATTGCTAGATGACTTCAGGTTGGGAGATTGTGTGTTTTCTGATTCGCCTGTTTCACGGTTATTGTTTGATTGCGCTCATCGCCCTTGGTCTCGCTGCATGCTGCCTGGGATTCTGTTTTCATCTATCTTTGCAGGCAGGCTTTTTGTTCGGCTTTGCT
>JAJRTM010000381.1 GCA_024278285.1 Planctomycetota bacterium | reverse complement strand
TTCAATATGCTTTTTGGCATTATCCCAGGCACCACCTGCATTAGACATAAACAAAGCCAGCATTACACCGGAAACGGTGACGCCGATAAGCAATCCGCCAAGCATTTCTGCTCCGCCGAGCATACCAACCAGAATGGGAGTCAAAATTCCCAGCAGTGCAGGCAGTATCATTTCGCGAATCGCAGCAGTGGTAGAAATATCGACACAGCGAGCATAGTCTGGTGTGCCTGTTCCTTCGAGGATGCCATCGATTTCGCGGAACTGTCTGCGAACTTCTTCGATCATCGCAAACGCGGCTCGGCCTACTGCACTAATCGCAAAGGCAGAAAACAGATACGGTATCATTCCCCCCAGAAACAGGCCTGCGGTCACTTTCGGATTGGCAATATCAATTGAAGTAACACCAGCCTGTTCCCGGAAAGCGGCAAACAGTGCCAAGGCAGTCAGGGCGGCTGAACCAATCGCAAATCCTTTTCCTATCGCGGCTGTTGTGTTGCCAACCGCATCGAGTTTATCGGTACGTTCGCGAACTTCGGGAGGAAGTTCTGCCATTTCTGCCAGGCCGCCTGCGTTATCTGCAATCGGCCCGTAAGCATCAACTGCAAGCTGAATTCCTGTTGTCGCGAGCATCCCTAAAGCAGCGATGGCGATACCATACAATCCTGCCCAATGGAACGAGGTTAACAAAGCGATAATCAAGCAGATGACAGGCAGCGCCGTTGACATCATGCCGACTCCTAAGCCTGCGATAATATTTGTGGCTGCTCCTGTTTGAGATTGATGAGCAATTTTACGGACCGGGCCTCCTCCTTCAGACGTGTAATATTCGGTGACCAAACCGATGGCAATTCCTGTCAGCAGACCAACAATAATGGCCCAGACAATTCCGCTACCCGCGTATTCGACACCTTCCAACGTAAAGGTCGCCGGAGCGAGCCAATTCACCAATGGATAGGCGAGGAGAACCATCGCCCCGGCTGCAACGAATGTTCCTGCGTTAAGTGCAGTTTGCGGGTTGCCCCCATCCTTCGTTTTGACAAGAAAAGTTCCCACGATTGACATCACAATACCAACCGCAGCGAGAAGCAACGGGAGCACCACCATTTCCACGGATCCGGCTGCTGCGCCAAGCACCATCGCACCGATGATCGACCCGACATAAGATTCAAACAGGTCGGCTCCCATCCCTGCGACATCACCGACGTTGTCGCCCACATTATCTGCAATGGTCGCGGGGTTGCGAGGATCGTCTTCCGGGATACCCGCTTCAAGTTTTCCAACCAAATCTGCCCCGACATCAGCCGCCTTGGTGAAGATTCCTCCGCCAACACGCGCGAACAAGGCAATCGAACTGGCTCCCATTGCGAAGCCACTTAGAATAGGAAGAACCTGTCCTTTAAGTGCTTCCACACCAAAGCCGAACTGTGATGCGTAGGCGAAAAATAGCCCGGAAAGCCCCATCAGCCCCAAGCCGACAACACAAAACCCCATCACCGTACCGCCAGAGAAAGCGACCATTAACGCCTGATTCAAACTGGTTCGAGCCGCCTGGGTGGTCCGCATGTTGGCTGCGGTTGCAATTTTCATTCCGAAGAATCCAGCCAGACTGGAACAGAAAGCCCCAACAACAAACGACAACGCAATAAGCTGATGTTCAGCTTTGTAGGTCGCAAAAAGAATAACAGCAACAATAATCACAAACCCCAAAAGTACCGAGTATTCTCGCTTCAAAAAAGCCATCGCGCCCAAATGGATCGCCTTTCCAATTTCCTGCATCCGCTCGTTTCCCGGATCCTGGCTATTAACCCATTGCGATTTGATAAACGCAAAAATAAGTGCCACAAGGCCAGCTACAAAACTGATGATTACAATCGTCTTTGGGTCCATCGTTCTTTCTTCTTTGTCTGTTGAGTTTCAACTCTAAATAATCGCTATTTTCACACTGGTGTGTGAAGGGCATGCCGTCAAATTTTCAAGAAAAATAGTATCGGTGCCCTCTGATGGGTGTGAGTGTAGTGTTTCTTTTGAATTATGAAAGCGATGCTTGCTAAGATAAATGAAATAAAAAAAACGAGCCGCAGAGAGAACTTTGCACGACTCGTTTCAGGCACGATTGCCAGCACCGTTGGTTTGTTTTGGCAGCTTTGTTTTGACAGCCGTAACCACAGGGTAGTTTTTGTTGTTTACGAAACCGCATAAAGAACTTGACCATTATCAGTGATACAGAATTAGTGGCAGAGATGAAATGTCATTTCTTTGCCCGATATTTTTTTCTCCAGGGAAATTGTAATGAATCGAATAGTTGCGTTTGGTGAGATCATGTGTCGCTTGGCGACACCCGGTTTCAAACGGTTTGGGCAGTCGTTGCCGGGCCAGTTGGAAGCCACCTTTGCGGGAGCAGAAGCATCTGCTGCTGTATCAATCGCCTACATGGGAGGTAACGCAGCGTTTGTTACGGCGCTGCCGGACAACTCCCTCGCAGAAGCCTGCCTGTCGCAACTTCGTTCTTTCGGTGTCGATACTCAGCACATTTTGCAAACTTCGCGAGGCCGTTTAGGACTCTTTTTTCTTGAAGCCGGCTCGAACCAACGTCCTGCCAATGTTATTTATGACCGTGAAAATTCCTCGGTCGCGATCACTCCAGCCACAGAGTACGACTGGACTGCGATTTTTGAAGAAGCAGAATGGCTTCTCATTTCAGGCATTACTCCTGCCATTTCAAAAAATGGAGCCGAACTGACGGAAATTGCGATGCAGCAGGCTCAGGCTCGCGGGGTAAAAATTGCCTGCGACATGAACTATCGCAGCAAGCTCTGGAATTGGGAACCCTCTTTATCACCGCGTGAACTTGCGACACAGACCATGCGAAAATTACTCCCTTACGTGACACTGTTTCTGGGAGGGCAACAAGATGCAGCAGAAATTCTTGCAATCACCCCCGATGAAAACAGTGACGATTCACTACTGGACATTTCTCGCCAGATTTCAAAGCAGTATCCCAATATGACTCACATCGCGATGACGTTACGGGAAAGTTTTTCTGCGTCTCATCATTCGCTGGGAGGCATGTTGTATGTTCGGGAAAACGATAAATCGTATTATGCACCAATGCAGAATGGTCAATACAAGCCGTATCAAATCACAAACATTGTCGATCGACTCGGCGGTGGAGATGCTTTCACCGCAGGCTTACTGTTTGCCATGGGCGATCCTCAGTTGAATGATCCACAAACATCAATCAATTTCGCTGCCGCTGCCGCCTGCTTGTCTCACTCCATCGAAGGCGATTATAACCTGAGTACACGAGCGGAAATTGAAACCCTCATGCACGGAGAACAATCAGGACGTGTGAACCGTTAGTATCTCATTCAATGAAATGCTGCGAAAAGTGCGCAGGATATGTTGTTGTAGCGATCGTCGCCAGACGGTGGATCGCGTCTCGTCATTCGTCCACACTCTGGCGAGTGTCGCTACATTTTATGATTCCAGTCGTAGGATGGCGTGCTTGCACCCATCAAATGTGGTTTCCACTATTATAAATCTAATGCCGTATCAGTCTCTTGCCAGTGAATCAATGGCAGGATAATAATAAATTTCACTCTCTATTTTCCATCGGACGCAACTGGGCACGCGAAGATGGGTGCAAGCACGCCATCCTACTTTTTCCTAACGCCTAATACCTACTACCTACTACCTACTACCTAATGCCTAATGCCTACTTTCCTGTTTGGTTCCGGCTATGCCGGGTTAGGGAAAGGGGGTGTAAGCTGCTGAATCTTATTTTTCTACTTTTCGATTTAATAGCTCCGCATGAACGCGGGCGACGTTCCACATGTATCTGCTGATCCGCTGCGTCTTTTGATGATCTTTCCAAGCCAGCGTGATGTACTTGCGGGCCAGTTCTGGTTTTGAATGCGCTTCGTAATACAGACCAAGGTAGAGCTGTGCGTAAAACAGGCGCCCTGCAAGAACCTCAGGAGTTGGTTCGCCCGCATGAGCTTTTTTCAACACATCTTCCGGCGTTGATTTTCCCTGGAACATCGCGTAGGCGGTCATTAACGGAATGCGGGGATCGTTTTTGATGGGCAGCATTTCCTCGCGAGCTTTTTTGAGTCCTTCCGTTTTTGCCATGCAGATGAATCGCCAGACAGAGTTTTCAACATCGTTATCGTGATAAGTCTGATAGAGCGCGAACTGCTCGGCTCCTTCCTTATACATCCCTGCATAATAGTGAGAGATGCCTCGTTCCCACAATTTTCGTTCTGCTGCTGGTTCCAATTTTACATACTGATCGAAACCTGCAACCGACTGCTTAAACTTTCCAATCCGAAAATTTTCGCAGCCCAGTCGATACCACGCAGCGGCATTGTCCGGCTCCCGCTTGACGATTTCATTTAATAGCTTGACCGCCTCTGCACTTCGCGATTCAGCAATTGCTTTGCCAGCCTGTTCTTTGAGTTGCTCAAGAGTCGGTGCTTTATCCGCTTCGCCTTGTGCAGTCGCAATCAAAAGGAAGGGCAGGACGATGGTAAACAGCAGATGATTTTTATTCATGATGATTTCAGTTAAAGGGGAATGGTAAAATTAAGTATCGCTCAAACGATATCTGTCGTCTCTTCGTTTGCGTTTCGTAGGATGGCGTGCTTGCACCCATCAAATACGGTTTCCATAACGTGAAGTAATGCTGGATGATAACAGATTCGACTCTCGTTTTTCATTGAACACAACTTGGCATGCGAAGATGGGTGCAAGCACGCCATCCTACGGTATGACTGGCCTGGTAAATTTCTTAAGCTGTTGTCAGTTGTACTGTTGCGCTTTGTTTTATGATCCCCTGTTGGGTGCCACGGCTCTGTGAGCCGTGCGAACTGAAATTCAAGCTTTGTTTTGGGATAATTCAATCTCTAACGCAGCACGGCTCACAGAGCCGTGGCACACGAAACCGTTATTTC
>JAJRTM010000380.1 GCA_024278285.1 Planctomycetota bacterium | reverse complement strand
GAAACACTCAAGCAAGACATGCCACAATTTAATCCACTTTTCAAAGAATTGACCTCGTAACAAAACAGCGAATTATCAGGAGAACTGCTTTCCAGGGCGGCACAGGCAGGGCGTAGCTCACTCAGCGATGTCATGAGTTGCCGCACGGAAACCAGGGAAGGTCCTATGCACGGAAGCTGGAGTTGTTTTCAAAACTTCTCCACCGCCCGGAAAGCTTTTTTCTCCTCACGCTTTTTTTTCGCTCTCCATTTTAATGGCCCGAGGAAACAGGACGTTGTTTTCTTTGTGGATATGCTGATGAAGATCACGCTCCAGTTCAGCCAACGCGTCGAACATCGCCCGATAGGTATTACAAGCCCAATCGGGGGGAGTGTAGTTGTCGGTCAATGTACGCAGCTTTTCCAATGCAGAACCTGCTTCTGTATGTTCCAATTCCATTTGACGAATGGGATTCGCAAGAGATCCACAATGAAATTGCGGAGCCGTCTTGCTGGCATCAATCTGACGCACCATCGGAAATAATATTTGCTCTTCCTTGGCAAGATGGTTCAATAACTCTTGGCTCATCGCCAAATAAGTATCTCTTACCTCGTGAAGTGAAGGATTCTTATCCCCATGCACCGTTGCGACTCTTTTTGTCATTTTATCGAGTCGGGGGAATTCTTCACGTAGATAAGCATGATGAGTCTGTTCGATATGATCAGCCAACTCGGTGAGAGACATCGCGTCTGCATCAACAACATTATCCTCAGCACCTGATTTCGCCAGCTCTTCCAGCCTGGAAATCAGCTCAGAAGATTTCAAACCCTTTTTCTCACAAACTGCATCCAAGGTTTTCTTGCCGCCACAGCAGTAATCAATTCCTTCCTGCTCGAACAGGCGTGAAAGAGAGGGGCAGCGTGTAACAACTTCTGCAACAGTATCGCTCGCCTGAATGGTCATCATTGTTCTTTATCCTTTTTTACTAATACTACATGTGATGGTGTAGATTATAATTGCATATTGCATTCTGCACGTCAAGGTGTATTATTAGTTTAAGGAGAATAAAAAGATGATTCCACTGACGGCTGAATATGCGTTACGGGCAATTGTGTGGCTTGCGAGCCATCCAGAACAGACGCAAACGAGCGAACAAATTGCAACGGCGACGCAAGTTCCTCCCCGTTATTTGTATAAAGTTTTGCAGTCACTTGCTCAAGCAGGCCTTATTCATTCGCAACCGGGGCCGCGCGGCGGCTATTCGCTGGCGATCCCTGCGGATCAAATTTGTCTACTGGATGTCGTCAATACGGTTGCACCGATTGGTCGCATTACCTCATGCCCATTAAATATCGAATCTCATTCAGCCGAACTTTGCCCGCTGCATTACGAGTTAGACAAAGCTTATCAACAAATTGAAAAAGCGTTTGAGAAAGTAACCATCGCCCAGATCATCAACCGCACTACTTCAGTCACATCATTTTGTGAAGCAGTAAAGAGACAGGCTGAATGAGTGTAGAAATTCGTCATAGCATTGGGCAACACTTACTGTCGATTATTACATTTTTGGCTGAAGGCCTCTTTCACCATAGCCTGAGACATCGCCCTTGTCGTTACCCGCATCTTTGATTGTCCTGGTGAATTTTTGTCGAACAATACGTAATGTTTAACGGAATTGAGCCTCATTTCAATCAGATTGGGAGCCACTACATTGCGCTACTGTTTGAAAATCGCATTTATGACACTTAAATATTGAAAACTTGTCCGTGACGCATTCCAGATCGCGGATTCACCTCTGTCTCCGAGGGGCTTGCGGTGGACTGGCAAACAACCCGGGAAATGGGGAAGTTAGGGTGTTTTCGTGTTGAGAAACTGTTGCGAGAAATAACGGTTTCGTGTGCCACGGCTCTGTGAGCCGTGCTGCGTTGGAGTGAAAATATCTTGCTGAAAATCAAGCTTGATTTTCAGTTTGCACGGCTCACAGAGCCGCGGCACACACCGTGAAATCAAGAATTATTACGTTCCGTACGCTTGACGCAATGCTCAATATGTCATACATATTAGGAATATTATTGGATAATGGACTCTATCGTAGCCATCTGCAACCTATATTGTATAACTTAAACCCATGTGTGCTCACAAAAAACAAAATTCACTTGTTAAGACTTTGGCGGATCGTCTGAGGCGGCGGATTCAGTCGGAACGGCTTGTTGATGGTGATTTTTTTACGACTGAATTGCAGTTGGTTGAGGAATATCAGGTTTCTCGAAGCATTGTTCGCGAAGCAGTTAGCCGGCTTTGTGCGTTTGGGATGCTTGAAGGGCGGAAACGCAAGGGGTTGATTGTGCGGCGTCCTGATCCGGTGAAGCTGCTTTCAGAAAGTTTGCCTTCGCTGGCTGCATCGCAGCGCGATTTCGACGAGCTGTCTCGTTTGCGATATGTCATTGAAATTGGTGCGATTGAACTGGCTGTTACCTGTGCCACAGACGAGCAAATTGAACAACTTGCAACTCTGGCAAGTCAGTTTGAATCTGCTGTTCGAAATGATGTAGGAAACGCGCAGGAAGGTGAACTGGAATTGGCTTTTCACGGATTGATTCTGCAAATGACCGGCTCGCCACTCATTGCGGGTTTACAGCAAGTGCTTAGTGAATTTTTTGCCGCCAGTAAGGCAGAAGACGCAATTCAGGCAGAACGTTCCGACGAGAGAGTTGTCTGGCAGCATCATGAAATTGTCTCCGCGATTCGTGATCGCGACGTTGACCGCGCACGCTCTTTGATGCGCGCACATTTTCGAGTATTGCTTTCTCCAGAAGTAAAGGAAACAGAGGATGAATAACAAAAGTGGCATCTGCCTGCTTTATCGGATTTTCTTCATGGGATTGATCGTTGCAGTTACTGGGGGGCAGGTTTGTAAAGCGGCGACAACAGATGTTTGTGTTGTTATCGGTTCCCAGGCTGATCCACTCGAACGTTATGCCGCGGATGAATTGTGCGGTTATCTCGATCAATTGTTTGGCATCAAAACGCATCCGATAAAACAGATCCCGGCGTCGGCTGAAGTGGTTTTGCTTGTTGGAAATCCGAAATCAAATTCATTGGTCTCAAAAGCATTGAGTGAAAAAGAGTGGCCAAAACTGAGTGATCAGGGAATTGTTCTGAAGCGAACAAAACTCAATGGAAAGTCAGCACTTGTTATCGGTGGCGGCAGCCCGGTGGCGACCCTATGGGCGGTGTATGAACTGGTCGAACGATGGGGTGTACGGTATTTGATTGATCAGGATGTTTATCTCGCAAAAAGAAAATGGCGTGGTGTTCCAGATTTTAATGTGGTGATGGAACCGAACTTGCGAATTCGCTGTTGGCGATTGGTGAATGATTTAGCGGATGGGCCGGTTTCGTGGTCGCTGAAAGAGAATCAGCGGTTTTTGCATCAAATTGCGAAGATGAAATATAACCGCATTCATGTCGCGGTGTGGCCGATTCAGCCGTTTGTGCATTACACCTTTCGCGGGATGGAGAAGCCGCCG
>JAJRTM010000379.1 GCA_024278285.1 Planctomycetota bacterium | reverse complement strand
GCCGCCGTTTGGATTGCATCTTTTTGATTGCAGTAACAACTCGATTGCTTCGGTTTCTGCTGCGATGGCAGCCGGTCCGGTGCTTGGACGATCCAGAATGTCAGCCGCATCCTGCATCGCGTCTTTTGCCAGCGAAATGAACTGTAATTCCTTGCCGAACTTCTGTTCTCCCTTTGGCAACGCTCGAATATCTTTCAATACGTTGCCGGTTCTGGTAATTAGTTTCTTTTGTGTTTCGGCTTGAGCGCCTGCTTTCTTTTCAAACTCTTCTATTTTGATGCCTGCTTTGGCTTGTTCGAGGGAGCGAGTTTCATCACGTAAATCCATTTCACCTTCGAGAATTCGCATCACTTCCAGAACAATCGAAGGAGGCAGGCTGAAACTTTTGCCGCCTTTACAGGAACTGCATTTGGAAGGAGAGACCATTTCTTCTGCCCAGCGGTCAAAAGTATCTGCCCAGAATTCCGCCCGGGCAATCGATTCACCAGCCAGGTTGCCGTTGATGCGTTCGCTCAGTGAACTCAGTTTATAAACCGCTTCCGTTTTTTCGATCTCTTTCAGAATGTTGAGCAGTTTCTTTTCTCGTTTTCTGCCGTAGTACGCTTCGAGATCGGATTGAATCGTCCAGATGTTTCGGCTCTGGGCTATTTCACTTTCTGCAATTTTTCCCATGCGTGTTGTTTGGCGTTCATCCAACTCTTTTTCCTTCACGCCGAACCCTTTGAAGAGAGTCTTATTCAATTCGGTCGCAACACCAAGCTGTCTACGGGAAGCTGCTTTAAGTCGCTTGACGAACGTGCTGTTTTCCAGGTCATCCATAATTCCCTGCAATTCTTCACGGATTTTGGCGAATTCTTCAAGCAAATCTTCCTGCACCTCAACCGCTTCATCGAGTTCGTTTTTCTCTTCCTCTTTCTTCTCCTCTTTTTTATCTTTGTTGGGAGGTCCGCCGTGCAGGATTGTTTTGGGGATGGAGAATTTTCCCTTGCTTGGCTTCTTCTTTTTATTGCTCGCTTTTTTCTCCGGGATTTTGTTGAATCCAGATTCAATATCAACCACCTTTGGGACCGCTGGGACTGCTTTAGTTTCTCCCGTTTTCTTGCCCGGCTTACCACTTTTACTGCTGCGATTGTTCCCCGCTGTTTTTCCTGATTTACTCGCTCCCGGTTTTTCCGCTGCTTTTTTAGGAACCGACCGCGCCCCTTTTTCGAGCAGGTCTGCTACCGAAGGCATTTTCTCATCGGATATTTTTCGTAACTGCTTGAGCGCTTCCGCCCACGTTTCCAGATGTCCGACCAACATTTCAGGATTGCGCAACGCCTGTTTAATAAGCCGATCTCCATGATCGGTGACCGCGCCCAGTCTTGCCGCGTTGGCTCGTTCAGAAGCGGCTTGCTGTTCGATCCTTCTTTGTGTATTTGGGAGTGCCAGCTTTTCGGGAGCGAGTCTGCGAATCGCTCGATTTTCGTCGTGCAGACGAACATCTTCTTCGTAAACATCATCCGCCAGACTTGCCCAGCGGCGTAGTTGGTGCGTCATCCAGATTGCATGTTCTGCGGGTGTCATTACATGCAGCAGTATCACCGAAGAAAAAGCACGTTTGCGGCCGGGAAGGTAATCGGTCGCATAAGCACGCAGTTTAATTGTTTGCGGGCGAACGTGATCACTTTCAGCCGAGAAGGTTGCAATCGCCTGGAGAGATTTCTTCTCGGGGGCACCAACTGCAACAATTTTTCTGCCAGTATCCGGGAACGGATTGCGAAGCGGATCGGCAACACCCACCCATTCCAAACCGACCTCTTTCAAACCGAAGTCGTCATCCGATTGCAGTTCCAATCGGATCACATCGGTTGAAAGCACGACCTGCATCGGTTCAGTCTGTTTTGCAAAAACGGAAGGGATCGCGTCATCAATCGCATTGATTTTTAACGCAAAAGCCTCTTTAGAGCTTAGCCCCAATTCATCTTTCCAGCAGAATCGGAGTGTTTCACTTTCGTTGATTGAAATCGCTTCGGTTGAAATCTGTTGATCGTTGATTGAAACCTCATGCCCTTCCAGTGAACCATTTTGTAATGCTCGATTAACCGTCGCATTAAACTGGGCGGTTGAACCTTTCAATACAGAAATTACACCGCCTCGCACATCGCG
Source organism: Planctomycetota bacterium (assembly GCA_024278285.1). Taxonomy (GTDB): domain Bacteria; phylum Planctomycetota; class Planctomycetia; order Planctomycetales; family Planctomycetaceae; genus Rubinisphaera. The sequence continues at coordinate 11,665 of JAJRTM010000379.1, read as the reverse complement.
TTTTAGGGGATGGGTATATTGCAGATAGTCGGGCAGCGTGATCGTTGCCTGCATCGATTCCAGTTCCGGGCGAGTCGCTGTTTGTATTTGGATTCTTTCTTTGACATCACCAATGGAAACGTTCAACGCGAAATGATCCGTTTGTGGCGGAACAATAAATTCGTAGGCTCCATTATTCAGCGAAGCAACAATCGGTTGATTGGCTCCGGTTAATTTTGCAGAACCTTGTTCCGGGAACCATTTGGTGGAGTCGGTCAGCATCGCGGTAATCGAAAATTCTTCTCCGTGAGGCACCACCATTTTTTCGGGAAGCGATTCAATTTGCGTAAAGGTGTAACGTTCGACGTTTTGCCAGGGCATTAACCAGCGAGCCAGCGCATTCTTCCCGGCGGCGGGGACAAGGATAATCGCAAGAAACATGAGCATCAAAGGAACCCCAGCCGTCCCTGCCCAGAAACGATGCCGCGGGTTGGGGACCGCATCACAAAGATCGCGATCTTTCACAACGCTATCAACCTGGTTAATCGCAGCTTGGGCAAGTGTGAGACTACTTTGCAGTTCTTCCTCGCCGCGTGCCAGTTCGACAACACCTAACAGTTGATCGCCGAGTCTGGCGTATTTAATTTTGACTAACCGGGCAACTTGCTCGATCCGGCGGGTCCCCCAAATCCAACGGTGACACTTCCAGGGCAGCACAATCCCGAAACCAAGCGTTCCCACAAGCAGCAGCAACCCGCGAAACAGGGCAGGGGTATCGAAAAAACGATCCAGCACAAACACAGTCAAGTAAGAAACCGCCAGGCCAAACAGCCCCGCGAAAATCCCTTCGGCTACTTTAATGAACCGCACATGCTTGCGAAGATCATCCAACCGGGTTTTCGTCGCTTCAGGCAATTGCAAGGGAGTTTGCGTCGATTCCATTATCTGCCTCATTTGATTAACGATTAATTTCTTTTTCTCTTGCACATTGTCTTGCGCAAAAATTAACAACATTCAATTTTGGAGTTGGCGGTCAGAAAAAACCAGCCGTGCTGGAGAAATATAAATTGAGAATTGCTTATCTGTGTGAACGTGAATATACTAGGGATGGTTCATCCTGTCTACTATTTAATTCTAATATTTTCTGTGATCGCCACATTGGTGATATTCGTTACTGCCTAAATACCTTCGTTTCTTATCAATGAAATTCTGTTCAAAAGCGGCAAGATATTCTGAAAACCCGTAGGTTAGGCTTTCCAGCCTGACACAATAACTCGCAGGATTTTCGAGTCGTAATTTGATGTTCGCTTGAAAATCGAAAGTTGATTTTCTTGGATACCACATTTGTCAGGCTGGAAAGCCTAACCTACAACCTGTCTGGTTACGGTCTATCCGGGTTAGGAAAATCCTCATGAGATGGCTCGCGATTATTCTGGTCGTTCAATTTGCATTCCATTTTGAACCGGTTACTGCATCGGCTCAGGAGGAAGCTCTCGAAGCAATTTCCAGTTTTTTGAAATCGCTGACCAAAGGGAAGAAGCGAAAGCGGGGCCGAAAAGTTGAAGACGCCCCGGCTGCAGCCGCTGTTGCGGTTCCTGTTCGAGGGCGAGCCGTCAACCCTGCCAAGTTGGAACGTGATAATCGCCAGCTACGCCTTGAAAATCACTTCAAGGCGTACGCTGGCTGGGTCGATCATGTCTGTAATCTTTCTGATGAGCAAAAGAAGAAATTAGAAAAGGTACTCGAACAGAAAATCGGTTTATCACAGAAAAAGTTTGGCGAGAAAAAAATCCCGCAGAATCATCAGAACTATTTGTACGATTACTCTCCATTCCGATTTTTCGATGACGATGGGGCGGCTACAGAAATCTACAAAGCCGATTTAGAGAAAACGGTCCATAAACTACTCAACGGCAAACAAAAAGAGGCTTTGGTTGCTGCCATCTCGAAGCGAAAACGAGAACTCCATTCACGCTATCTCAATTACATTATGGAAAAGGCGGACAAGGAGCTTTTTCTATCTGAAAAACAGGAAAAACAAATTCGTGAACTCTTTCCTGATCAAATTCCGCTGTTGGAAAATGGTTTATATTCGTTTATGCCACGAACACATTACGTGAAAGAAAAACCGATCGCGAGCATCGTCATGCACCCGCCGGTGGCTTTCAAAAGAGTGCAGATGAATCGTCTGCAAGATTTGAAGCAGCGACAATCTTCGCTTACCTTCATGGCGAATAACGGTGTGGAAAGCTGGTACAAGCAACTCGATGAGGAAGTTGAAAATCAGAAAGAGAAATTTCAACGTGCCCTCGATATCCGCATCGCGTTCATCGGAACAGAGTTTCAATTATCGCCGCAAGATAAACAATACTTGAAACTGGCAGGCAAAGGAGCGACAGTACGAACATTAGCCGCGTGGAAGAAAAAATCCCTTCCGCAATTGAAAAGTTGGGAAAAACATGTGGCAAGACAACCGGGGCAAAACTTCGGTTTCGGTTTACAGGCGGCTGATGTTTCCGAACTCGATAAAAACCCGCTCTGGGAACACGCCGTCAAAAAAGTGGTCACAGAAGAAACCTATAATAAAATAATGCAGCAGGCTCAACAGGCCAAAGCTGGTTATCTGGTTGCGATTCTAGATACTGAACTTTATTTGCGGGACGATCAGCGCGATGAAATTCAGGATTTCTTGCAAGGAAACTTGCCAGCGGTCAGCAATCGAAACGGTCAATCTTACGATCTGGCTCTGTTAGGGTTAACCCTCCACGGCAAGAAAAGGAAAGCGATTGAAAAGATTTTGACAGAACCACAATTAAATGCCTTTTCGGCATTGAAAAGTCAGTTTACCGTACAAAATTCATACCTTGGTATTCAAAGCCGACACGGGCAGATGTACCTGCACCCGTTAAACCAGTAGCATTGTAATGCACTGACCTGTTAAATAATCTAGAAGATGAGGGAGTTGTGAGGTTTTTGTATTGAGGTACTTTTACTGAAATAACAGTTTCGTGTGCCACGGCTCTGTGAGCCGTGATGTGTTGGAGCTGGGCATTGTCTGAAAACTTGTAGCTGCGGTCGCCAGACCGCGGACTTTCCACACTCTGGCGAGTGCAGCTACGTTGAAAAATTATTTTCCGGCAAAGCCTGGTATTTCTACTTGAGAAAACGTTGGCACGGCTCACAGAGCCGTGCCAACCAATGAGACTCTGTTCATTCCCATGAGGTTATTTTGTGAGATTGCTGCTTTTCATATTTGTGTTACTTTTCGCGTCTTGCTCACAACTTTTTGGTGCAGTGAAACAGGAAGAACTGGATGCACGCAAAGCACGCCTGACCGTTCATTTGCAATCCTTTGCAACATGGGTTGATGATGTCTGCGATCTTACGCAAGAGCAGCAGGACCGACTGAATGAACGAATCAAACAGGCAATTACCAAATCGCAGCAGGCGTATCAGTTCCCTGAATTCCCCAATCAGATAAAAACTCAACAAAGCCGCCTGTACGATTACTCCCCGATCCGCTTCGTCGGCATCCGCGGAGCCGCCTGGGGAGTTTTTCAGGCAGGACTAAACGATGAACTACAGAAGATTCTCAACGAAGATCAAAAGGAAAAACATCGAGCCGCGATGGAGAAACGCAAACAGTTGCTGCATCAAAGTTTTCTCAATCACGTCATCAACACCGCAGATCGCGAACTCCTTTTGACGGATCAACAAAAAGAAGCGATCAAAAATCTGTTTCCGGAAAAACTGCAACTGTTAGATAACGGGTTGTATTGGTTTGCACCGTGGCCACGTTATCTGAAAGATAAATCGATCACAATTCTTTTGGACTCAAGTTCTATCGCGTTGACTCCAGCTCAAACAGAACGAATCAAGCAATTGAAGGCTACTCAAAGTGGATTCATTCGATTTAAGACGCTGAAGGGACGAGCCGACTGGAACAAACAGTTAAAGGAATCTGCCTTAATACAACGTAGAAATCTTCAGGGCATGCAACAGATGAGAGTCTCTTACTTGGCAACTCGATATCGCCTTACTGTAGAAAGCAGGCAATATCTTGAACTTGCCGCCAAGGGAGCAATTGCCAAGGTGCTTGGTAAATGGAAGCAAACCACGGCGGAAAAGTTTGACTTGTGGGAAAAGCAAGTAGCAGAAATGGTGAATCGGAATAAGGGGGTCTTTGCCTACGCTGTTGTTCCAGCGATTCGCGATTCCGAAGTATTTCAACATCCGCTTTGGGAGCACGCGGTTAGAAAAGTCCTCACTGAACAGCCCTATCAACAACGAAAACAAGAATCCCGAGACGCCACGAACAGGTATGCGGTAGCGCTACTCGATCAGGAACTCTGGCTCACTGTCGAGCAACGTACTCAGCTAATCAAGATTTGCCAGCGGCTCTGTTTGATCGATAAAAATCAGTATTACGATACCCCAAGTTTCGGGAACCAGTATGACCTTTCCCTGCTGGCAACTGTTCTGTATGACTGCGATCAGAAAGAGCTTGACGAGCTTCTCAATGAACATCAACGAAATGTGATCACCCAGTTGAAACGGCAGATACTTGAAGCTAAAGCAGGAGATATTCCTTCTTTCGCAATCAAAACACCGCTGGGCGTAACTATTTTGCGAAAAGCAGATTGCGGGAAAAATACGAGAATGTAAACAGTAGTATCTTATCAATGAAATGCTGCGCGAAAGTGGCAGGATATTTTTGAAAGCCACAGAGGTCACAGCGCGGCATTGCCGCAACCAAACAAAGGTTTGAACCACGAAAGAAACGAAAAACACGAAAGAAGAGAAAAATTGTTTAACGGCAAGCCGAAGGCGACTGCGTAAATCGGTTTGTTTGATTGGAAGGTATTGAACCGCGAATAAACGTGAATTTTCGCGAATCAGTTTTTTAGTCAGACCGGGTAAAAAAACAAAAAGAGGTAACCAAAACATCGATATTTAACCCGTATGCCTCATTGATGTTATGTTCTCGCCTTGAAATAATTTGCGTAAGTGTCGTAAACTTTTAACGTTAGTAGCACAGAGAACTCAAAGGAACCTATTGAAAGATCCTGAGGTAACTCAACACCACTTTTACAGGAATTATTATTTTAAGTCATTTCGATGATTAGACTTTTTCTTTTTTTCTCTGTGACCTCTGTGGCTAAGACTTATTTGGTTCCGGCTACGCCGGGTTAGGAGTTATTGGTGAAATATTTTCTGTTATCTCTTGTGCTGCAAATGGCATTCATTGTGCAGCCGGCTTGTCTGTTCGCTCAATTTGGGGGTGGGGGGAAAGTCGGCAATGCGAACAAGGATATAACGGGCATCCGCAAAGAACGGCTCGAAACTCACTTCGCCGCTTTTGTTGCCTGGGTTGATCATTATTGCGATCTTACTACAAAGCAAAAAACAGAGTTCAATAAAATTATTGTGGAGCTAATTGAAAAGGGGCCGCAATCGATTGCAGAAGTACCGGGTGTTATTTACAGCCGGCAATATCTTAATAATTTAGCACCTGTTCGATTTGTGGACACTCTTGGAGCAGCGGGGGCGATCTATCATGCTGATCTGGAAAAAAGTCTTCTGAAGATTCTGACCGATCAGCAAAAAGAAAAGTGGCAAACTGCAATCAAAAAAAGAAAGCAGGTCTTGCACGCAATCTTTCTGGAACGTGTAATCAATACGGCAGGAAAAAAATTAACACTGACTGATAAGCAAAAACAGCAGCTAAAGAAATTATTTCCTGATCATCTTCCACTGCTTGAAAATGGACTCTATTCATTTGAGCCACGAAACCAGTATATTAACGAAAAGTCAATCCTGACCATCCTGACACACCCGCCAATGGCCTATCGCAAAGAACAATGGGCATTGCTCAAGCCAGTAAGAAAAAGGCGTGTTCTGGGAGGAAGACAGCTTCGCACAAAAAATATCCGCCTGATGGCAATCGATGGTCCCGAAGGCTGGCGTGAAACAATCAATACCGAAGCAGAACAATTTCAGGATGAATTACAATTGTTATTACAAAAGAAATCTCAGGAGAAATTTCTCGGGAATGAACTCAGTCCCGAACAACTTCGTTATCTGGAAGTCGCCAGAAAAGGAGCAGCCTTCAGAACAGTGAAGGAGTGGAAAAAGAAATCGTTATTGGCAACGGTGCAATACGAAAAAATAATTGAGCAACGTCCAGGAATCAATTTCGGGTTTTCTGTCCCAGGGATCGAAAGTTCAAAAATAGATCAGCACCCACTTTGGGAAAACGCAGTCGCTAAAGTGAAGGCTTCTTTACTGGGAGAAGCTCAGTCGAATTATTCCGAATTTACCATTAAATACGCGGTCGCGATGCTGGATCAGGAATTGTGGTTCACAGACGAACAATTACCGAAAATCAGGGAACTCTACCGCGAATCACACTTAGCCAACGAATTGCTCTATCGCGGCGAACAATACGAACTTTATCTGCTGGCAACAATAATCTATGCAAAAAAAGAAAGCGAACTGAAGTCTCTTCTTAATAAACAACAACTCACCGCATTCAAAACTTTAAAAAACCAGTACGAAATAGAAGATTCCTTTCTGCATATTTTTAAGAGGGATCGATAGTTGGGAATTTTGTCAAGCGAAAACAGACTTCTCCCATCTTTTTTATTCTGTTTATTCTTCTGCAAATCTTTCTCAGAAAAATAGATGAACCATAGTATCGGGTGATGCGTTGTAGTAGGATCGAAACCCGAGAGAAGCCCTTCACAATTATCAAAATATCTACAGGAACCAGCAATGCCTGCGACACAGACACCTCAAGAAATGCACGTTGACGATGTGGCGGCGATTGATGAACTTCGTGAAATTTACCAGAAATTGAAAGCGGAACTGGCCAAGGTGATTGTTGGCCAGGATCGGGTGATTGAGCAGATTTCGATTTGTCTGTTTGCCCGTGGCCACAGTTTGCTGATGGGAGTGCCGGGACTGGCGAAGACGTTGCTGGTAAGCCGGCTAGCCGAAACGATGTCACTTGAATTCAGCCGCATTCAGTTCACGCCCGATTTAATGCCGATGGATATTACCGGGACCGATATTCTGCAGGAAACCGCAGAAGGTCGCCGTGAGTTTGAATTTGTCAAAGGTCCGGTTTTTGCAAACATCGTTTTGGCGGACGAAATCAACCGTGCCCCATCAAAAACGCAAGCCGCGATGCTCGAAGCGATGCAAGAACATCGCGTAACCGTAGTCGGTCGCCCTTACGTACTCGCTCCGCCGTTTTTCGTTCTCGCGACACAAAACCCGGTCGAGCAGGAAGGAACGTATCCACTTCCCGAAGCTCAACTTGATCGTTTCATGTTTCTGATTTCGGTCGATTACCCGTCCCGAAATGAAGAAATTGAAATCGCCCGCACAACAACAGGGGCAGTCCTTCCCGAGTTGGAACATATTCTCAATGCGGAAATGGTGAATCGTTTTCAGGAACTGGTCCGCCGCGTTCCCGTCCCTCAGCACATTTACGAATTCGCCGTCGATCTGGTCCGCCGTACTCGTCCGAATACCGACGAGTCTCCCGACTGGCTCAAACCACTCGTCTCCTGGGGAGCCGGTCCGCGTGCAGTGCAGTACCTTGTATTAGGAGCCAAAGCACGAGCCGCATTAACGGGAAGTTACATGGCAAGACTGGAAGATGTTTTAGAAGTAGCCGAGCCGGTTTTATCGCATCGTGTCCTGACAAACTTCAACGCAGAATCCGAAGGCATTCACAGCAGCGACATCGTCCGGCGTCTCGTGGAAGAACTCAACGCCGAAGAGTAACCCAGGCGAGCCGGGGGTGTTAACCCCCTGGTAACTTTGCGTTTCACTTCAACTTACCGATTTTATTCATTGTCAATAACAGGCGAAAGTTACCAGGGCCATCACTGGCCCGGCTCGCCTGACTCCTTTCAAATTTGTTTCGGATTTCGACATTCGTATTTCGGATTTCATTAAACATGCGTGATTTCATCGAACCTGGAGTGGTGGCTCGTTTAGCGGGATTGGCTCTCGATGCGCGCACGCCTATGGTTGGTTCAGTTTCCGGGCGGCATCGCAGTCCTACACGCGGGTCGTCGCTGGAGTTTTCGGAGTATCGAAAATACGTACCAGGCGATGATTTACGCCGTCTCGATTGGCGAGCCTGGGGGCGTAGCGATAAATACTTCATCAAGGAATACGAAGCCGATACGAATCTGCGACTTTGTTTAATTGTTGATGTCAGCGGTTCAATGAATTTTGGACCGGGTGGCTTAAAAGATCCCGGCAACACAAAACTCGACTACGCCCGCAAACTGGCCGGCACACTCGCTTACCTGGCGGCAGGGCAGGGGGATGCGGTTGGCCTTTATTTTGCGGGGCAGGAATTCAACCGCGAAATTCCGCCCAAGCGAAGTGGCGCCCATTTGAAACATGTACTCGATGAACTTGGCGAGATGAAAGCCGAAGGAGAAACGGGGCTGCCGGGGATTTTGCATCAGGCTGCTGAAAGAATCCGTCAACGCGCGCTGGTCGTTATTATTTCTGATCTGTTTATGGATACTGAAGAACTCAAAAGTTGCTTTCAACATTTGCGTTACCGAAAACACGATGTCGCGGTTTTTCATTTGTTGGAACAGAACGAAATAGATTTTCAGTTTGATCGCCCGATGCGATTTCAGGATCTCGAAGGCGTTCCCCCGATGTTGATTGATCCAACAACAATCGCAAAACAGTATCGGGAAGCGGTACAAATTTATCTGGAAGAAATCAAACTGATGATGCGAGATTCCGCAGTCGATTATCGACGTGCCGGCATCGAACAACACTATGCCGAGGTGCTGGCAAATTTCCTGCTGGCGAGAAAGAAATAGTAGGGTCCGCTGTGCGGACCAAAATGGAGAGTGCATCCCCCTATTACATGCGATGGTCCGCACAGCGGACCCTACGGATATAACAATTCATCATTGAGAGACACCAAGTCGATTCATGTCATTTCTGCAACCTTTCATTCTGATGGCAATGCCGCTGATCGCGCTGCCTGTTCTGATTCATTTGATCAATCAGAACAGACACAAAACGATTCAATGGGCCGCGACCATGTTTTTGATGCAGGCGAAGCGAATGTCGCGCGGGATGGCGAGGTTGCGTTACCTTCTCATTTTGTTGATGCGAATGCTCGCGATTGCGGGATTGCTGTTTGCGTTGAGCCGCCCGATGTCGTCTGGCTGGCTCGGCTTGACCGCGGGCAGTCAACCGGAAACGACGATTATCGTTCTGGATCGTTCAGCCAGTATGTCGCAACAGGGGAGTTCGACCGGGATTTCCAAACGAGAAACGGCGTTGCAGAAGTTGTCTTCTCTCATTACCAACACAGCACAGAATTCACAGCTTGTACTATTTGATAGCGTTTCACAAGAGCCGTTGGTCATCAATTCAGCTTCAGATTTGCTTGATTTACCAGAGACCGAAGGAACGGCTACGACTGCGGATATTCCGGGCTTACTCGAAAAAGTGGTCGAGTATATGTCATCGAATCAGACCGGGCGGACCGATATCTGGGTCTGTTCCGATCTACGGCAAACCGACTGGAACCCGTCCGGCGGGCGTTGGGAAGCGATCCGCGAGCAAGTTGCGAATCGCGAAGGGGTTCGTTTTTATTTGTTGACGTATCCCAAAGTGGCTGATGAAAATGTGGCTGTCAGTATTTCGGGAGTGCATCGACGAGAAAACGCTAACGCAGCCGAGTTGGTTTTCGATATCAAGTTAAATCGCACAACCAAATCTGAAACACCGGTGCAGATTCCATTAAATATTGTCATCAATGGCGCTCGTTCAACATTGAATGTAGAAATGACGGGCAGCGAATTGATTCGCAATGGTCACACAATCGCGATTGATCAAAAATCAAAACAAGGCTGGGGCAAGGTGGAACTTCCCAAAGATTCCAACTTGGCTGATAACACATTCTACTTTGTGTACGCAGAGCCGGCGCTACGTAAAACAGTGATCATTTCCGACGACAAAGAGACGGCTGAATTGATTCGGCTCGCGACTTCCATCCCGGCTGAACGCGGACTGCGTTCGGAATCGGAAATTATTCCGAGTACCAATATCGCTGCGATTCCGTGGGATGAAGCCGCAATGATCGTCTGGCAGATTCCCATTCCGAGCGGAGCGACCGCGAAGCAATTGGAGGCATTTGTCGCAACCGGCCGCACGATATTTTTTCTTCCACCTGAAGCACCAAACACGAATCAGATTTTTAACACTGCCTGGAAAGAGTGGATTCAAACGGCTGCGAATGAATCGAACAGAATTTCCCGCTGGAGAACCGATGCCGGTCTGCTTAGCAATACGCTCAGCGGATCGCCACTTCCTGTCGGGGAAATTGTCGCGAATCGTTACTGCGAACTCGAAACAGACGGGGCGACATCACTGGCTCAGTTTCCGAAGAACGTGCCGTTACTTACACGAATCATTTCCGGGCAGGGAGCAGCTTATTTCTGTGCAACACTCCCCAAAACATCCGATTCCAATTTCGCTTCTAACGGAATTGTTCTTTACATCATGATGCAACGCGCATTAGCACGCGGAGCCGCTTCTTTAGGAGCAGCCCGGCAATTTGAATGTAGACTCGATAGTGAATTAAAAGCGACCAACTGGAAACCGCTCGATGAACCTTCTAACGAAATTCTTGTTTCCAGCAGAACAATACAGCCGGGGATTTATCAAGCCGAAGAAACACTGGTCGCGCTGAATCGTCCTGTCTCGGAAGATCGAATTGCAACGGTAGAAACCACTGAGTTAGAGAGACTACTAAGCGGGTTGGATTACACAATCATTGATGACGCGGCTGGCAGTTCGATGCAACTCGCAAGTGAGGTCTGGCGTATCTTTTTAATTATTATGATCTGTGCATTGCTGCTTGAAGCGGTGCTGTGCATTCCCGAAAAGCAAGCAGAAACCAAGATGACTGCGACACTGGAATCTTCATGACTTTTTTCTGGACAACATCCACACTTTTATTGAGCCTGTTTGCTCTGATCGCAGCGGTTATCTGTTGCGGCATCAGTTGGAAACGGAGCGGGTATTCACGCTCGGTCGGCTTTCTCGAAGCGTTGCGTTTGCTGCTAATCATCATGGCGGTTATCACGCTCAATCAACCGGAACTGCTTCAGGAATTTCGCCCGGAAGAACAGCCCAGCCTTGTTGTACTTTACGATACTTCCGAAAGTATGCGGACTCGCGATGTCCTCAATCCGAAAAAGTCTGCTGATCCCCCGATCACCAGAAAAGATGCGGTCGCTGCACTCACACAGGACGCAACTTCTGAAGAAGATACAACCGGCGATAAAGAAAATAAGAAGCCGGAATCTAAGACTGCAGCAGATGCAAAATTATGGGAGCCGATTTCAAAGCGGATGAACGTAGTGTTCGAACCTTTTTCCTCGAAGTTGACGAATCCAACTCAGGGAACAGATTTGAATCAGGCGTTATTGGAGGCAACACAAAAGCACAACAACTTGCGAGGCATCGTACTGATTTCCGATGGTGACTGGAACACGGGAAAGGCGCCGAATTCAGCAGCGACAACGTTGCGAATGAAAAGTATCCCTGTTTTTTCAGTCGGTGTCGGCAGCGAAGAACATTTGCCGGATATTGAATTGGCGAGCATTGATGCGCCGACGTTCGG
>JAJRTM010000378.1 GCA_024278285.1 Planctomycetota bacterium | reverse complement strand
GCTCTTGACGATTCGAAATGATTGGTTAAATTGGGGCCAAATGGTGAGAAGTGGGAGAGAGTGGGGCCTGTGGCATTTACCGGAACTTTTGATCGAACAATTGATGACAAACACCGCATTGCGATACCTAAAGCAATGCGTGATGAATTCATAAATGGTGATAGTAAAAAGGTTTACGCCGCTCCAGGCAATGATAAGTGTATTGCGATCTATTCAGAAAAATCATTCGAAGAATACGCTGAAAAGCTAAAACAACTCTCCTCTGCACGGTCGGAAGTGCGGAATTTTCTCCGAATCTTTTATTCTCAAGCCGAAGGAGTGGAACCAGACAAACAGGGAAGAATTCGCTTGCCGGGCCGGCTCGTTTCGTTTGCCAAACTGGAATCGCAAGTGGTCCTCGTCGGAGTGCGAGACCATGCGGAAATCTGGGAGAAGTCTCGCTGGGAAGAGTTGCTTGCAACTCACTCAGATGGCTTCGACGCGTTGGCATTAGCTGCGATGGAATCGGACACGTCTTCCTCCCCTAATTAGAATCAAAAATCGCATAGAATGAGAATTCCCGTTGCCTTACCGGGCAGTGTGAATTTGGGCTCGAATGGATACACATAGCCCAAGCGGGCTGAGCGGTCGACGCCGTAACAGCATACTATACCTCGCAGAGAAGGATCTCTGCGAGGTATTTTTACGTTTGCAAGCAGAGAGCAGTATCAGCAATTTTGTTGATCCGGGTTAAGAATCTCTATGCTACTAACGTTAAAACGTTTACGACACTTACGCAAATTATTTCAAGGCGAGAACATAACATCAATGATACATACGGTTTAAGTATCGATGCCTTGGTTACCTGTTTTTGTTTTTTTACCACGAATCGGGTAGCTCAAACAACCTGTTCAAGGTTGTCTGAGTGCCGTCAGGCACCCGAGGATTTCAGCGAGCGGCTTGATGACCAGAATAAGCGAGGCTTGAAAAACAATTCCTCGGGTTGCTACGCAACTCAGACAACCCTGAACGGGATTGTCTGAGCTACCCGGTGGAACAGAAACCATGCCTGGAAATTAATTCGCGAAAATTCGCGTTTATTCGCGGTTCGACATCTTCCCCAAAAGCAAACCGGTTTACGCAGTCGCCTTCGGCTTGCCGTTAAACAATTTTTCTCTTCTTTCGTGTTTTTCGTTTCTTTCGTGGTTCAAATCTTTGTTTGGTTGCGGCAATGCCGCGCTGGGTAATTCAAAAAATGTGTATTGAACAGTTGATAGACATTCTTGCCTGCCCTTGTTTCAGCATACTCAAACGAGACAGACAGGAATGTCTGTGCTCCTTTTGAATTCCTTTAATCGCTTGAAATCCCAGCACGACTGGTCTGTTTTGACCTATTTAAACAACATTCAGAAATTTGCGCACGCTTCGCAAACTTTAACCGTTAGCAATACATAAAGACCCGGAGAGGGCTTTTGTGTTTAGAAACTGTTGCGTGAAACAACAGTTTCATGTGCCACGACTCACAGAGACGCGGCGCGCAACCGCATCAAACATATTCTACACAAGCGTAATTTGATGCACGGCAAGCCGACGAAATTTTTCAAACCGTTGCGGTACTAATTGATTGCGCCAACTGGGGATGACTCAATTGCTAAGCACAATGACCGGAAAAGCTCAAAAAAAAAGACCTGACAAGCCAAACTCTTTCAGGGAAGAGATGTGCTGTCTGGCGTGATTGAGGTTTAACCCCCAAGATCGTGTCAATATGACACACCCCTGGTGACATATTGACGCACTTAGGGTGTAATATTTCTCGGCTTAAATAAAAAAGAGAATTTATTCTGAAAAGAACCTTGACGTTCTAAACCCGGACAACTATTTTCACGACAACAACAAAACTGGATTGAGGTGTCTACTATCCTTTTTGTTTGGTGAGTCTGTTGGGGCGGGATTGTCGTCGATAACCATTTTTTAATTGTGACTGGATGCAAGTCATGAAGTTTGCACTGCAAGTAAGAAATTGCTCCCTTGTTTATGGTCGTGGGAGAAGCTGTTTTCGGATTGTTGTGATGCTGCTCGCGATGGCGTTGCCTGCGATTGCGGTTGGGCAGGAATCTGCCCGTTATTTTCGTGCCAATTGCATGACCTGTCATACAATTGGTGGCGGACGGCTGACCGGGCCGGATTTGAAAGATGTGACTAAACGCAAAGATAAAGAATGGCTGGTCAAGTTTATTCAGAATCCGACAGCGGTGATCGATTCGGGCGACCCTTATGCGGCGAAGCTGTTGGAATCTGCCCGCGGGGTGAAAATGCCTTTAGCAGCCGGAATGAATGCGGCTCGTGCGGCTGATATGCTTGAGTTGATCGAAGCAGAATCGAAACTTCCTGAATCGCAATTTCAGGGGGCAAAGTTTTCAACTAAGCCATTTACAGATAAAGATCGTGCGATTGGGCGTAAGATTTTCAACGGCGGTCAAAAACTTGTTAAGGGTGGGGTTGCCTGTAATTCCTGTCACAGTATGTACGACCTGCCCGCGTTTGGTGGTGGGCGGCTTGGACCAGATTTAACACTTGTTTACGAGCGTCTTAAAGGTCGCAAAGCATTGAGTGCCTGGCTGATTTCACCAGCAACAGAGACGATGCAGCCAATTTTCAAAGATCATCCGCTTGAGGTGGAAGAGATTAACTCGCTGGTGGCTTATTTTGAAGAAGCAGCCGGTCATAGCGAAGCGAATGCTTCTGTAACGCGAATTGCGTTTTTGCTGACCGGTTTAGTGTTCGCGACTGCGATTATCTTTCTGTTTGATGTGATCTGGAAAGGGCGTTTTCATTCTGTGCGTCGGCCGCTTGTTGAGGGAATCAGAAGAGCGATTCATCGAGGTCCGAGCAGTGAAGGCGGCAAGCCGGCATCGGTTGCGGCTGAAGCTGACGGTTAACGAAATCGGTCGTGTTGCTGAAGTTGTCTTCTGAGGATTTGTGTAAAAACTGAGAAATCAATCGTTGTTAGTCTGGATGAGAACGGGGTAAGGAAAAATTATGAGAGATGCCATTGCCTGGATTCGTGACGAAGTTAATCCGCAAAATCGCCAGTGGGAAGAGTTTTATCGTAACCGCTGGTCTCACGATAAAGTTGTCCGCAGTACACACGGCGTGAACTGCACCGGCGGCTGCACCTGGAACATCTATGTGAAAGACGGGATCGTCACCTGGGAAATGCAGGGGCTTGATTACCCGTTGTTGGAAGATGGTATTCCGCCTTACGAACCGCGAGGTTG
>JAJRTM010000377.1 GCA_024278285.1 Planctomycetota bacterium | reverse complement strand
TCGTTAAACGTGTCGCAATAAATAAACTCCGCTGGAAGCCCCTGCTGCTGCAAATATATCGGCTCGCGATTGTTGTCGTCACTCTCCTGCTCATTCGTCACCATTTTCAGTATCTGGAAATTCAGGGTGATGCTCCGGTTGCCGTTTCCGAATTGCATTCGATTTTACCGGAAGCTGTGACTCTGCAAATTGATACCAGCCCAAAGGCAGGGCTTTTCGTTTTTGATGCTGCCGGGAATGAGATCGGTTACGCGATAAGAACGTCGCCACAATCAAATGATATCATCGGCTATGCAGGACCAACCGATGTCTTAATTGTTCTGGGAAAGCCGACTGCTACTGCTAACCGACGTTCAGCCGGCTCAAAAAAAACATCAACGCAAAATGATTTAATTGCCCCCACGCGGAAAATCCTGGGGTTAAATATCCGACAGAGTTGGGATACACGCAGACATATACAATGGGTCAAAGATGACGCATGGTTCATGCAATTCTGGCAGGGACGCGACTGGAAGAATATTTCCTCGCTTGATTTTTACGACGAATACATGGAAGGAGTTTCCGGGGCAACGCTGAGCAGCATGGGAATCGCCCGATCGATTCAACATCGCTTTCGCGTCTCTGACGAAAATGCAGAAATAGCCATGCCCATTCGGGTTTCTGGAACCGATTACGGTTTGTGGATTTCTATTTGCATCGGTCTGCTTGTGACATTTCGATCAGGATGGAGGCATCGAAAAAATGTTTGGCTCGGCTTGAAAATCGCTGCCTTTGTGTACGTCGGTTTTCTGAATGGTTCGTTGATCGCGATCAGTTTGCTTACCGGTTATGCTGCTCATGGAATTGGCTGGCAACTTGCACCGGGGTTAACATCGCTGGTTCTGATTTCGTTTTTCATTCCGTGGTCAACACGCAGGCAGCCGTATTGTAATCACCTTTGCCCACACGGAGCCGCCCAGCAATTGCTCAGCCGATATTCCCCCTGGAAACGATCTATTCCGCCCCGCTATGCAGACGGATTGAAGTGGTTGCCATTTTTATTGATCCTTGTAGCAGTCTCATTTCTTGTCTTGCGATTGCCAATTGAATTCGCGCACCTGGAACCATTCGATGCCTATCTGATTCGGCAAACAGATTGGATACCGGTTGTCATCGCGGTGATCAGCCTGGCGATATCAGCCGTTGTCCCCATGGCCTATTGTAAATACGGCTGCCCAACCGGTGCGTTACTGGAATACGTCCGCAGCCACGGCAGAGCAGATCGTTTTCAAAAACGAGATATCGCTGCCCTTCTACTACTAGCGATCACTTGGCTGCTGATCGAGCAGTACGAAAACATCCAAATCTGGATTGCACAGTAGCTGGAGTG
Organism: Planctomycetota bacterium; assembly: GCA_024278285.1. Lineage (GTDB taxonomy): Bacteria > Planctomycetota > Planctomycetia > Planctomycetales > Planctomycetaceae > Rubinisphaera. Next base: position 3,625 of record JAJRTM010000377.1, on the reverse strand, counting down.
GCTCAACAGTAGTGGATGCTCGCAAAAGAGTGTAAACTATCTTCAATATCTTATCAATGAAATGCTGTGCAAAAGTGGCAGGATAATTTAATATAATTGGGTAGCCCATCCGCTTTTAGCGGCTGGGTTGCGCAGCAACAAGATGCTTGCGCCATGCGGGTTCCTTTTTATGGGAAAGTTCAATGATATTGAATGCACATGGCATGAGCCTCTTGTGCCTGGCGGCACCCAACCACTGAAGTGGTCGGGCTACCCTCATCATGAGTTTTGGTTCCGGTTGATCCGGGTTAGGCAAAGGAGATGAATATGTATCGAAAAAAATTTCAACAGATTAGCCGTCGCGCCTTTCTGAAAAATGGCAGCCTGTTACTGGCTGCAGCCACAAGCCTGGATAGTGCAGCGTTATTGGCAGGTTCAGAATCCGCCAAGCTGACGAAAGTTGGATTGATAACAGACTTGCATTTTGCAGATAAACCGGTTGCGGGCTCTCGGCATTATCGACAAACTCCTGAAAAACTGGCTGTTGCGGCGAAACAGTTCGCAAAGAACAAGCCCGATTTAATTGTTGAGCTTGGCGACTTTATCGATGCAGCCGATTCGGTAAAAACAGAACTCGGTTACCTGAAACGAATCGACAAAGATTTTAGTACGATCTGCAAAAATCGCCATTACGTGCTGGGCAACCATTGTGTCTACACGTTACGAAAAGAAGAATTTCTGGATGCGGTTCAGCAGGAGAAATCGTACCATTCGTTTGATTGCGGACAGTTCCACTTTGTCGTTCTCGATTCCTGTTTTCGCAATGATGGTGTCCCTTATGGACGCAAGAATTTTGAGTGGACCGATCCCAATATCCCCCCGCAGGAACTGGAATGGCTCAAAACAGATTTGAAAGCAACAACAAAAAAGACGGTTGTTTTTGCTCATCAGCGGCTGGATGTCAGTAACCATTACGGCGTAAAAAACGGTGTGGCGGTTCGCTCGATTCTTGAAGAATCAAAAAAAGTGCTCGCTGTTTTTCAGGGACACAGCCACAAAAATGACCACAACGAAATTAACGGTATCCATTATTGTACTCTCGTCGCGATGGTCGAAGGAGCGGGACAGCAGAACAATGCTTTTTCGGTGATGGAAATCGCGGATGGCGGCACCATTCGCATTGATGGCTTCATCAAACAAAGCGATTATCTCTGGAAAGTGTAGTGACGGGATGCTTGATTCCTCTGTTTAATTGAGGGATCGGTCAAAATGACGCATCGGGCAAATTGCGTCTTGATGCCAGTTTCAGTATCGTCTATTGCTCTGGGGACGGTGCGCCTTTTGATACCACAAAAGGTGAACACGATGTACAGCTTTGTCAAACTTTGATTTTAGTGTAGCCATGGTCGCCAGACCGTGGATATCCGCACTCTGGCGAGTGCAGCTACCCCCATTCTTAATATTTACAAAGCAGTACCCTCCAGTTAACAGCCGAATGAATGATATTTGAACAGTGGAATTGAAGAAATGAAACCGATTAAGAAGCTGCTTGTTGCCAACCGTGGGGAAATTGCGATCCGTATCTTTCGTTCTGCAACGGAGTTAGGGATTCGCACCGTCGCTATCTATTCTCATGAAGATCGCTACGCGCTACACCGTTTCAAAGCGGATGAAGCGTATCAGGTGGGCGGCGAAGGGGAGCCAATCAAGGTTTATCTCGATATTGCATCGATTATCGACTGCGCTTTGGAAAGCGGCGTTGATGCGATTCATCCGGGGTACGGGTTTCTTTCTGAAAATCCGGAACTGGCCCGTGCATGTAACAAAGCAGGCATCATTTTTGTTGGTCCTGATGTTTCTTCTCTGGAACAACTGGGGGATAAAACATCCGCCCGGGCGCACGCCGTCAAAGCCGGTGTTCCCGTTCTGGAAGGTTCTGGCAAAGCGATTGATACCGCTGAAAATGGTCTCGAACAGGCAAAAAAACTCGGCTTCCCGATCATCCTGAAAGCCTCTCACGGCGGGGGTGGGCGAGGGATGCGAGTCGTGATGCAAGCAGATGAGTTCATTGGTTCTTTTGAATCGGCTCGCAGCGAATCGCTTTCTGCGTTCGGTTCTCCTGATGTGTTTATCGAAAAGTTCATCGAAAAAGCCCGGCACATCGAAGTGCAGCTTTTGGGTGATAAGCATGGCAATTTAACCCATTTGTATGAACGAGATTGCTCAGTGCAAAGACGGCATCAAAAAGTTGTCGAGATCGCACCGGCTCCCAATCTTTCGGATGAAGTTCGCAGTCAACTGTATGAATCAGCCCTCGCGATCGGAAAGCAGGTCGGCTATTACGCAGCCGGGACGGTTGAATTTCTGCTCGATGCCCAGACCGATAAAATTTATTTCATCGAAGTCAATCCGCGTATTCAAGTTGAACATACAGTGACCGAAGAGGTGACCGGGTTCGATATTGTCAAAGCACAAATTCTGATTTCAGCCGGATATAAACTGACCGATCCAGAAATTGATCTCGATCCGGAAAACCCGCCCAAGCCAAGCGGCTTTGCGATTCAATGTCGAATCACAACTGAAGATCCGACAAATAATTTCATGCCCGATTACGGTCGCGTATCGCATTATCGATCTGCATCAGGAATGGGAATTCGTCTTGATGCAGGGAGCGCTTTTTCGGGGGCGGTGGTGAATCCGTTTTACGATTCATTGCTCGTCAAAGTGACGTCACGCGGTCGCACCTTCAAAGAAACCGCTAACAGAACATTACGGACGTTGAAAGAATTTCGTATCCGGGGTGTTAAAACAAATATTCCGTTTTTGAAGAAGGTGATCACTCACGAAACTTTTCTTGAAGGTTTGTGTACAACGCGGTTTATCGATCAAACCCCCGAACTGTTTGATTTTCCCATTCGCAAAGACCGTGCCACTCGCCTGTTAACATACATTGGCGAAGTCATTGTCAACGGCAATCCGATTGTTAAGGATCGCCCGGTGGCAACACGAAGATCGCCTGCGCCAATTCCGCCTATCGATCATACAAAACCACTTCCCAAAGGGAGCCGTGATAAATTTTTGGAACTTGGAGCGGAGAAGTTTTCGAAGTGGATCAGTTCGCAAAAGCGGTTGATGATTACCGATACCACTTTTCGCGATGCCCATCAATCGTTACACGCCACACGTTTTCGCACCAAAGATTTGCTCAACATTGCAGAGGCGTATTCGCACCTTTGCCCGGAACTATTTTCGCTCGAAATGTGGGGCGGGGCGACGTTCGATACTTCGATGCGTTTTTTGAATGAATGCCCCTGGCAGCGATTGGCCGATATCCGCGAAAAAGTCCCGAACATTCTGACGCAAATGTTACTGCGCGCTTCCAATGCGGTCGGGTATACGAACTATCCCGATAATGTTGTCAAAGCATTTGTTGCAGAAGCAGCACAAACAGGCATGGATGTTTTTCGCGTTTTCGATGCCCTCAACTGGGTGCCGAATATGAAGTTGGCGATGGATGCGGTAATTGAATCCGGGATGATTTGCGAAGCTTCCATCTGTTACACCGGCGACATTCTCGATCCCAAACGCAAGAAGTACGACTTGAAATATTATGTGAACCTGGCCAAAGAACTCGAAAAAATGGGGG
>JAJRTM010000376.1 GCA_024278285.1 Planctomycetota bacterium | reverse complement strand
GTTTCGCTTGGTGCAGATCGGCTTGTTTATCAGAAACGAAATGAACCTGTTTTGGTAGCCGGGGAAGAACCCTGGGAAGCAGGGGGCTTGCTTCATATCGCAGTTTGTCAGGTCGATTCTGTTTTCTACATGTATTATACCGCGTTGGAAAAACCGCCGGGATACGCTTACCGATCTATCGGGCTTGCCACTTCGCAAGATGGGATTCACTGGAAACGACCATTAAAAACTCCCGTGCTAAGCCGTGGAGCAGCCGACGAATTTGATGATGTTCATGTTCACATGCCAACGGTCATTTACGATACTTCGCAAAAGAAATTCAAAATGTGGTACGTTGGTTATCAGAATAACAAAGGGAACAGAATCGGATACGCAGAATCGGATGATGGGAAACTCTGGCAGAAAAAAAGGCAGGTTCTTTCGTTCGGAAAAGAGCAAACTTTTGATAGTGGTTCGTTGCGGGAGCCGAGTGTCATTTATGATGCCAGCACCCGTCTGTATAAAATGTGGTACAATGGCACGATGCCGGGGCAACATTATGGTCCGACCGGCTATGCCATTTCTGAAGATGGCATTAATTGGAGCCGCGTGACGGTTATCAATGGCGATCAAAAACGTTTTGTTGGCATTCACGTCGTGCTTGAAAACGATTGTTATCATGGATGGTATGGCAAACAGGGCGAAATTGGATATGCGTTTTCTTCAGATGGCATCCGCTGGCATTGGCCGACCCCCGAAGTCATTTTGACTCGCTCACCGGGAACATTCGATAGCAGTTATTTACAGGCACCGGTTGTCATTATTGACAGAGCCGCAAACAAAATAAGAATTTGGTATAATGGAGCAACCAAACCGGGAGAAATCCTTTCCATTGGTTATGCACAAGCCCCTATAAACGATGAATAACAACTTACTTTCAACATTGAATCTAAACTGAGGTCTCCCGATGTCTAGTCATCTTAAAAAACGAATTGATGCTTCTCTGTTAGTTGTGGCGATTGTTGGCATCGTTATGCTCAGCTCTTCTTCGACTGGGACCGCGCGGGCAGAAGTGAATGCGAAAGTTGTTTATGAAGGGACAACGGGGCCGGGGGTTGGAAAGCATCTGGTCTTTTTGGCGGGGGATCATGAATATCGCTCGGAAGAATCGTTGCCCGCGCTAGCGAGAATTCTTGCCAAGCATCACGGGTTCAAATGCACGGTGCTGTTTTCAGTCAATCCAAAAACAGGTGAGATCGAACCGGGCAGCAGTTTCATGCCGGGACTGGAAGTTTTGGACTCGGCTGATTTGATGGTGATCTTTTTACGGTTTCAGAATTTCCCTGATGAGCAGATGCAACATATCGATCAATATTTGAAGCGAGGCGGTCCGGTCCTCGGGATGCGAACTTCAACACACGCTTTCAATATGCCCAAAACAGTAACGTACTCGCGTTATTCTTACCGAAGTACCGCAGAGAACTGGAAAGGTGGTTTCGGACGCAAAGTTCTGGGAGAAACATGGGCCGGACATTACGGGAAAAATCATGTAATGAGTACCCGATTGGATATCGCACCGGAGGCAAAATCGCATCCAATTCTGATCGGTGTCAATAATCCCTGGGTGCAGGCAGGTGGTTACTGGACCGAACCGGAAGCAGACAGCATCGTTCTGGCTTACGCCCAACCGCTACAGGGAATGACGCCAGACTCTCCTGCTGCAGAAGGCAAAAAACCTTGTCCAGGTGTCTGGGTTCGTTCCTACAAAAGTGAATCCGGAAAGAAGGCTCGCGTTTTTACAACCACCTACGGTGCATCGGAAGATATTCTGAATGATGGTTTCCGACGAATGTTAATCAATGCCTGTTTCTGGACAGCAGGACTTGAAAAAGAAATCACACCAAATTCATGTATCAGTTTTGTCGGGCCTTATCACCCGGTAACCTTTCGATTTGGTGGTTACCGCAAACATGTGAAACCAGCAGATTTAGCAGGTTGGGAAACTCCCATCATGTCCCCGAAAAAATCAACCGCCCCTTTGAAATAAGAATGTAGATCAGGCTGTACCGGGGTAACTTGGCCTGTTAAAAAATGTGGAAGATGGAAGAGTTGTGGGAGATTTTGGTGCCTCTGAAATGTTGCGTCATTGAAATGTTTCGCGTGCCACGGCTCTGTGAGCCGTGCTGCGTTGGGTGAGAACTTCTTGCTAAAAAACAGCTCGATTTTCAATTTGCACGGCTCACAGAGCCGTGGCACACATTGTGGAATCAAGAACCAACTCGCAACAACTTGAGTAATTTACCTGACCGGCACGAGACCGACGAAATGGAAACCGTATTTGATGGGTGCAAGCACGCCATCCTACAGCTACTAACCTACTTGCTGAACTGAAGATTGTTTTATGAATACGGATCGTTTTTGCAGTCTCGATTCTGAACATGCTGTGGTGACAGGAGCTTCTTCCGGGATTGGTCGGGAAATTGCTTTCGAGTTGGCACGGGGTGGTGCGGATCTGACTTTGCTTTATTGTAAAAACAAGGCAGGAGCTGAACAGACCGCAGAGCAGGTTAAGCAGCTTGGTCAGAACGCCTCTATCAAACAACTTGATATTTCATGCACGGCAGAAATTAAACCGGTCATCGATTCCCTGTTCAACAGCGATGCCATCCCCACAATCTGGATCAACAATGCGGGGGTCGATTTATTGACCGGCAAGGAAAAGAATTTCACTTATGCAGAAAAATTGCAATTACTTTTCGATGTCGATGTACGGGGAACGGTTTTGATCTCTAAATTGGTTGGCGAGTATTTCCTCCATAATAAGCAGGGAGTGATTATCAATACGGGGTGGGATCAGGCGGAACGCGGGATGGCGGGGGACAGCGGCGAGTTATTTGCAACCGCTAAAAATGCGATCATGGGGTTTAGCCGTTCGCTGGCTCTTTCGCTGGCTCCTGATGTGCGTGTCAACTGCATTGCCCCCGGCTGGATTCGTACTTCGTGGGGAGAATCGGTTGGCAACAAATGGCAACAGCGTGTTGTTGATGAAACTCCCTTAAAAAGATGGGGGACGCCGGACGATATCGCCAAGATGGTTCGATATCTGGTTTCAAAGGATGCGAGCTACATCACCGGGCAAGTTTTTTACGCCAACGGCGGGGCAGAAAGATAATACAGCGAGGAAGTTCCCGATAATCAAAATCGCAACTATTCAGCCCTACAGACAACCTTGATTTTAGCAAAAACAAAACATCGCTGGTAACTATTCAGCGACTTTTTTTGTCAGCAGGTTATCGAGAATCAACTGCCGTTTTTTTAGTTTTTCAATAGAAAAGATTCGAACAATCTTATTCTTATACATTAAGCGGTCTGATTGGTCCCAGCTTAAATCATCGCTAATTTCCTCGGTAGCCATTCCTGCGTAGAGGGCAGCAAAAGTGAAAGGGTCGATGCCGGTGCCTTGCTTGAGATCTTCAATTGCATTCCCGCCACCTGTTAATACCAGGTAGGAGTTCACTCCTTCGGTTGCTGATGTGTAATTACCTTCCAGCTTCAACGTTTCCATCGCCTGAGTAAGCGATTCGTGGGCGGCTTGAATTTCTTTAATCGACTCGTTGGAAAGTGTGATCTCAACCTGAGCATCATCCTTAGCGGAGACAGCAGGTTGAGCCTTGGTCATTTGTGGAACAAGGCTCCCTGAAATACCTAGAATATATCCAATCGACAAAAGTGATAATGTGTAGCCGATTCGCTTGATGGATGATTTCACGTTTCTGTTCTTCATTCGTAGAGACCTCAATTATTTCAGCCAGGAAAACTGGAATCGATGCGAGAAAGCACGCACACAACATCAGTATCGTGACAGGAGAGCCGAGCGGATG